>DATNBT010000425.1:0-7496 GCA_035571855.1 Vicinamibacterales bacterium | reverse complement strand
GTCGCGCCGGTGACGAGGCCGACGTCCTTCGCGAAGACGCCGGTGAGGATCATGCCCACCATGCCGCCGACGCCGTGACAGGGAAACACGTCGAGCGTGTCGTCGAGCGTCGTCTGCGATCGCCAGTGGACCATCAGATTTGACACGGCGGCGCCAATCGCGCCGATGAGCAGGCTGTCGCCGACCGTGACGAAGCCGGCCGCGGGGGTAATCGCCACGAGGCCGACGACGGCGCCGACGCAGAAGCCGAGGGCGGTCGGCTTCCGGCCCTTCCAGCCGTCGATGAAAATCCACGTCAGCGCCGCCGTTGCCGACGCCGTGTTCGTCGTCGCGAACGCCATCGCCGCCTGGCCGTTCGCCGCGCCGGCGGATCCGGCGTTGAAGCCGAACCAGCCGAACCACAGCAGGCCCGTGCCGAGCAGGACGAACGGAATGTTCGCCGGCGTGTGCGGCTCGCTCGCGAGATGCGTCTTCCGCCGCCCGAGGACGACGGCGCCGACGAGCGCGGCGACGCCCGCGGACACGTGCACGACCGTGCCGCCGGCGAAATCGAGGACGCCCCACTTGTGCAGGAAGCCGTCGGGATGCCACGTCCAGTGCGCGAGCGGTGTGTAGATGAGGAGGCTCCACAGGCAGATGAACAGCAGATAACTCGAGAAGCGCACGCGCTCGGCGAACGATCCCGTGATCAGCGCCGGCGTGATGATCGCGAACTTGAGCTGGAACATCGCGAAGACGACGAGCGGGACGGTCGCCGCGAGCGTCGCGTTCGTGTCCGCGCCGACGTGGCGGAACATGAAGAACGTGCGCGGATCGCCGATGATCCCGTTGATGCTGGTGCCGAACGCGAGGCTGAAGCCGACGACGATCCACAGCACGCTGACGACGCCCATCGCGACGAAACTCTGGAGCATCGTCGACACGACGTTGCGGCTGCGCACCATGCCGCCGTAGAAGAAGGACAGCCCCGGCGTCATCACCAGGACGAACGCGCTCGCGGTCAGCATCCATGCGGTGTCGCCGGTGTTGAGCGGTCCGCCGGACGGCGGCGGCGCGCCGGGCCGCAGCACGGCGCCGGCGATACAAACTGCGAAAAGGATCAGTAAAGGGAGAGCAAAGTAAGATCGGTATTCATTGCGGGGATTCGTCGTCAACGGGGGTTTCCTCCGGCCCGGCGAATCTTACTGTAGTACGATGGATTTTTCCTCGTGAGGTCTCCTTCCGATGTTGCGAAGCGCTGACAGTTTCGGCACGCGTACCACCCTTTCCACGACCGCCGGTGCAGTCACCATCTACAGCCTGATCGCGCTCGAGAAGCGCGGGTTTCCGGGCATCGCGCGGCTGCCGTTCTCGCTGAAGATCCTGCTCGAAAACCTCCTCCGGAACGAGGACGGCCGGTTCGTCAAGCAGGCGGACATCGAAGCGCTCGCGAAATGGGACGTGAAGAGCAAGGCCGCCCGCGAGATCTCGTTCATGCCCGCGCGCGTGCTGCTGCAGGATTTCACCGGCGTCCCGTGCGTCGTCGACCTCGCGGCCATGCGCGACGGCATCGTGCGGCTCGGCGGCGATCCGCAGAAGGTCAACCCGCTGCAGCCGGTGGAGCTCGTCATCGACCACTCGGTGCAGGTCGACTACTTCGGACAGAAGAACGCGTTCGATCTCAACGCCGAACTCGAATTCGCGCGCAACAAGGAACGCTACTCGTTCCTCCGCTGGGGACAGAACGCCTTCCGCAACTTCCGCGTCGTCCCGCCGGACACCGGCATCGTCCATCAGGTGAACCTCGAATATCTCGCGCGCGTCGTCATGACGGCCGACTCGGTCGACGGCACGCTCGCGTTCCCCGACACGCTCGTCGGCACCGACTCGCACACGACGATGGTGAACGGCCTGGGTGTGGTCGGCTGGGGCGTCGGCGGCATCGAAGCGGAAGCCGCGATGCTCGGCCAGCCCTCGTCCATGCTGATCCCGCCCGTGCTGGGCGTGCGGCTCTCGGGACGTCTGCCGGAAGGGACGACGGCGACCGACCTCGTGCTGACGGTCACCGAACGGCTGCGCAAGCACGGCGTCGTCGGCAAGTTCGTCGAGTTCTTCGGTCCGGGCCTCGAGTACCTGACGCTCGCCGACCGTGCGACGCTCGGCAACATGTGTCCGGAGTACGGCGCGACGATCGCGATCTTCCCGATCGACGCGATGACGATCGACTACCTCAAGCTGAGCGGCCGTGAAGGCAACCGCGTCGATCTGGTCGAGACCTACGCGCGCGCGCAGGGCCTGTATCGCGACGCGAACTCGCAGGATCCGATCTACTCGGAGACGATCGATGTCGATCTCGGCGCGGTCGAGCCGAGCCTCGCCGGGCCGAAGCGGCCGCAGGATCGCGTGCCGCTGAAGAGCGCGAAGCAGGGCTTCGCGACGGCGCTGCCGGGGATGATGGTGGCGAAAAAGGGCGGCAGCTCCGGTGGAACCGCCGTCGCCGCGCCGCCGCAGGCGGCGATCGAGCACGGCTCGGTCGTCATCGCCGCAATCACGAGCTGCACCAACACGTCGAACCCGAGCGTGATGATCGGCGCGGGCCTCGTGGCGAAGAAAGCGGTGGAGAAGGGGCTGACGTCGAAGCCGTGGGTCAAGACGAGCCTCGCGCCCGGATCGAAAGTCGTCACGGATTATCTGAAGGCCGCCGGCCTCGACAAGTATCTCGATCAGCTCGGATTCAATCTCGTCGGCTACGGCTGCACGACGTGCATCGGCAACAGCGGGCCGCTGCCTGAAGACGTGTCGGCGCAGATCGACGCCGAGAGCCTCGTCGTCGCCTCGGTGCTCAGCGGCAACCGCAACTTCGAAGGCCGCGTGCAGCAGCAGGTGCGCGCGAACTACCTCGCGTCGCCGCCGCTCGTCGTCGCGTACGCGATCGCTGGCACGATGAATCTCGATCTGACGACGGAGCCGCTCGGCACCGGCAAAGACGGCAAGCCGGTGTACCTGCGCGACATCTGGCCGACGCAGGCCGAGCTGCAGCAGACGATGCTGTCGTCGGTCAGCTCCGAGCAGTTCCATAAGGAATACTCGGATGTTTTCAAGGGCGACGCGCGGTGGCAGGGTCTCCATGTGCCGACGGGCAGCCGCTTCGCGTGGGAAGCCGACTCGACGTACGTGCGCAACCCGCCGTTCCTCGAGAACGTGACGCTCGAGCCGGCGCCGCTCGCGAATATCGCCGGCGCGCGCGTGCTCGCCCTGCTCGGCGACAGCATCACGACGGATCACATCTCGCCGGCGGGATCGATCAAGAAGGACAGCCCGGCGGGCCAGTACCTGATGGCGCACGGCGTCCAGCCGGCCGACTTCAACTCGTACGGCGCACGGCGCGGCAACCACGAAGTGATGATGCGCGGTACGTTCGCGAACACGCGGCTGCGCAACCAGGTCGCGCCGGGCACCGAAGGCGGCTTCACGACGCTGCTGCCGGGGACCGACGTGATGTCAATTTACGACGCGGCCATGAAGTACAAGGACGCCGGCGTCCCGCTGCTCGTGATCGCGGGCAAGGAGTACGGATCGGGATCGTCGCGCGACTGGGCGGCGAAGGGCACGCTGCTGCTCGGCGTGAAGGCCGTGATCGCCGAAAGCTTCGAGCGGATTCACCGCAGCAACCTGGTGAACATGGGCGTCCTGCCGCTGCAGTTCGTCGGCGGCGAGTCGGCGTCGCATCTCGGCCTGACCGGCCGCGAGGTCTACACCATCAACGGCATCGCGGAGGGCCTCAAGGCCGGCGTGACGCTGACCGTGCAGGCGGCGGGCGAGGGCGGCAAGACGATCGCGTTCAGCGCGCTCGTCCGCATCGACACGCCGGAAGAGCTCGTCGCGTTCAAGAACGGCGGCATCCTGCCGTACGTGCTGCGTCAGCTCGTTTCCAAGTAGAGTCCGCCTTCAGGCGGACTAATCGCCGACCGGACGCTGGACGCTGTCGATGACGAACGTCTCGACAGGTCCGCGCCGCGGCTCGAGTTTCAATCCGAGCTGTTCCTGGATCGCCGTGAAGATCGACGGGGGGCCGTCTGGGGCCGGCTGCGCGTCGAGCGTCATCGACATGTTCATGTCGTACCAGCCGGTCAGCCCGGTGTCATCGACGATCAGCTCGCGCATCATCGCCGACAGCGTGTTGGCGAGCGCGCCAATCTGCACGCCCCGCGCGCGGTAGCTGCGCGGTCCCATGGCCGCGCCGCATTCGGGAACAGGATTCGCCGGGTCGATCGCGGGCCGGCTCGATCCTCCGCGCTGCCGTTCCTCGATAATCGTCTTGCAGTCGAGCGCCGACGGCCTGAGCTCCGGGCCGAGCCGGCCGTCGCCGCGTGCCAGCACCAGCGCGTAGATACGGTCCTCGTGCGTCTCGCGATGGGTCTTCAGCCTGAAGCGATCCTCGAGCAGCGCGCGCATCATCATCCGCTTCTCGTCCATCGTGATGCGATGGTCCGTTTTCGCCGTGATGTCCCACGTCGCCGTCCGCAGCCAGTCGGGACCCCCCGACATCCGGTAGACCGGGACCTGGTAGAAGATGGAGATGAGCGACTGCAGGGTCTGATTCGTCACCGTGAGCGCGTCCGGCAGGTTCAACTGCATGGACCCGCGCTTGTTCGCGGAGGTGTTCTCCTTCACCGCCGCGACATCGAATCCCTGCGCTCGTATGATGGGAGGAATGCTGACGGCGGCGGCGATCAAGACGAGAGCGGCGGAACTGGGTTTCGACCTCTGCGGCATCGCGCCTGCCTCCGATCATCCCGAGTTGACGTTCTTCCGCGAGTGGCTCGACAGAGGATACGCCGGCGAGATGGCGTACCTCAATCGATCCGCCGATCGCCGCGCCGACGTCCGCAACGTCATGGCCTCCGCCCGCACGGTCATCGTCACCGCGACGGTCTACAACACCGATCGCCCGTACTCGACCGAGATCGCCGATAAAGAGCGGGCGCACATCGCCCGCTACGCGTGGGGCGACGACTACCACGACGTCATCGGCGCGCGGATGCATCAACTGCTGGACTGGATGCGCGCGCGGTCGCCGGGGCCGTTCGATGCGCGCGCGTACGTCGACACGGGGCCGGTGCAGGAGCGCGTCTACGCGCAATACGCCGGCATCGGCTGGATCGGCAAGAACACGTGCGTGATCAACCCGGAGAAGGGCTCGTGGATCTTTCTCGCCGAGATCATCTGCAGCCTCGATCTGGAATGCGATCGGCCGGCGTTCGATCAGTGCGGCACGTGCACGCTCTGCATCGAGGCGTGCCCGACGAAGGCGATCGTCGCGCCCGGCGTCGTCGATTCGAACCGCTGCATCTCGTACCTGACGATCGAGCAGCGCGGCGACATCCCGGCGGAATTCCACGCGGCGATGGGCACGCACGTGTACGGCTGCGACATCTGCCAGGAAGTCTGTCCGTGGAACGCGACCGCCCCCGTGTCGAGCGATCCCGCCTGGCAGCCGCGCCCGGACTGGGACGGCGTCTCGGTCGGCGAGCTCAGCGGTCGATCGGACGAGGCGCTGCGTAAAGCGATGAAAAAGAGCTCGATGCAGCGGACGAAGGTTGCAGGACTTCGGCGAAATCTTCGTACGACGCGCTGACGTTCCCGGGTAAGCTAATGCGTTTGCGATGGTCCAGGAACTTGTAAGCCTCTTCCTCGGCGCAGGCGAACCGGCCGAACAAATCGAGAAGCTGCTCGACAGCATCACCGATCTGGTGCAGAGCGTCCGTCCCGACGGCTCCTTTGCGTACGTGAACCGCGCGTGGCGCGAGACGCTCGGGTACTCCGCCGCGCGCATGGACATGCTGCGCGTCTTCGACGTCATCCACGAGTCGAGCCGCGACAAGTGCCGCGATGTCTTCCAGCGGCTGCTCGCGGGCGACACCGTGCCGCCGTTCGAGACGGTGTTCGTGAAGGCCGACGGCGGCCGCGTGGAGCTCGAAGGCAGCGCCACCTGCAGCTTCGAAGCGGGCCGGCCGGTCATGATCCGCGCCGTGCTGCGCGACGTCAGCGAGCGCCGGCGTATCGAAAGCCGCCTTCGCGCCGCGGAGGAGCGGTTCCGCAAGCTCGTCGAAGAGAGCAGCGACGGGATCTTCCTCGCGGACTCGCAGGGCCTCATCGCCTACAGCAGTCCGTCGCTCGAGCGCGTCCTCGGCTTCACGCCGGACGAACTGCACAGGACCTCCGGCTTCGATCTCGTTCATCCGGATGACGTTCCCGCCGCCTACGAGTACTTCGGCCGCGTGCGGGCGCAGCCGCGCGAGCACCTGTCGTTTCATTGCCGCGCGCGGCACAAGGACGGCGGCTGGCGCGACCTGGACGTCGTCTGCACGAACCATCTGGACGATCCGGCGGTGGAAGCCGTCGTCGTCAACTTCCGCGACGTGACCGGGCGGCGAATCATCGAAGACGAGCTGCGGCACGCGCAGCGGCTCGAAAGCCTCGTCGTGCTCGCCAGCGGCATCGCGCACGAGTTCAACAACGTGCTGACCGTGATTCTCGGCAACATCGAGCTGATGAAGGCGGAGGTCGACGCCGCCTCGCCGGCCGCGCCGCTGCTGACGCAGCTGCACGACGCCGGCCGCCGCGCAGCCGATCTCACGCGCCAGATGCTCGCGTATGCCGGCCGTACGCCCTTCGAGCGCCAGCGGTACGACGTGTCCTCGGTCGTGCGCGAGATGCGCCCGCTGCTCGAGGCCGTCGCCGCGGCGAACGTCGCGATCGAGATGGAGCTGGAATCCGCGCCGGCGATCGTCGACGGCGATCCGGCACAGCTCCGCCAGGCCGTGATGAACCTCGTGGCGAACGCATCAGAGGCCTACGACGGACGCGGCGGTGCGATCGTCGTCCGCACGGCCGCGATGAGCACGACGATGGAGTTCATGCAGTCGCCGTACATCGCGCCCGCGCCGCCGCCGGGCCGATATGTGTGCGTCGAAGTGAGCGATCTCGGGTCAGGTATCCCCGCGGACCTGCTGCCGCGGATTTTCGAGCCGTTCTTCACGACGAAGTTCATCGGCCGCGGTCTCGGCCTCGCCGCGGCGCTCGGCGTCGTCCGCGCGCATCAGGGCACCGTGCACGCGACGAGCGACATCGGCCAGGGCACGACCGTCCGCATGCTGTTTCCGGTCGCTTAAAAGTCTCCAGTCTCCAGTCTCCAGTCTCCAGTCATCAGTCATCAGTCGAAGTCGTCAGTCGTCAGTCGTCAGTCGGAATGCGGTCCGCATGGTCGACGACCAACATCTCAATCGACGCGCGGTCGGGGACGAGTTTCAGCCCGAGCTGCTCCTGCAACGCCGTGAACGCCGGCGTGTCGCTCCGGAAGTCGGCGCTCTTCTGATCGGCCGGCGACGCACCTGCCGGAAGATCCTGGAGATTCACAGAGAACGTGTAGCGTCCGGTCAGGCCGGTGCGATCGAGGACCGGACGGCCCGTCGCGGGCAACGCCGACAGCAGCCCGGCGAGCGCCGCAATCGGCT
>DATNBT010000424.1:0-5503 GCA_035571855.1 Vicinamibacterales bacterium | reverse complement strand
CACGTCAACCTCGCCTTCGACGAGAAGGTCGTGCTGCGCGATCTCAGCTTCAACGTCGCCAAAGGGCACACCAAGATCATCCTCGGCGCCAGCGGCTCGGGGAAGTCGACCATTCTCAAGATCGTGGTCGGCCTGCTGCGTTCGGACTCCGGGGCGGTGCTGGTCAACGGCGCGCGCGTCGACCAGCTGCCGGAAGTCGACCTGATGAAGGTCCGCGGCGACCTCGGGATGATCTTCCAGGAAGGCGCGCTGTTCGACTCGCTGACGGTGCGCGAGAACGTCGGCTACAAGCTGTACGAAGAGACCGACATGCCGCTCGAGCAGGTGGATCGCCGCGTCGAGGAGGTGCTCGGCTTCATCGGCCTCGGCGAGCACATCGACAAGATGCCGTCGGAGCTGTCGGGCGGGCAGCGCCGCCGCGTCGCGATCGCGCGCGCGCTGGCGTTCAAGCCCGGCATCCTGCTGTACGACGAAGCGACGACGGGCCTCGACCCGATTACGGCGACGACGGTGGACGACGAGATCGTGAAGCTGCGCGATCTCGAAGGCGTGACGTCGATCGTCGTGACGCACCAGCTGCGCGACGCGTTCTACGTCGCGAACAACATGGCCGTGAAGACGGCGACCGGGCACGACATCGTGCCGGCGACGCCGGAGAAGAAGGACGAGACCGAGTTCATCATGCTGAAGGACGGCGGCATCTGCTTCGAGGGCAATGTCGACGAGCTGCAGCACAGCAACGATCCGTACATCAAGAGCTTCCTGTCCTGAGGACCTGTTATGCCGCGAACGCGTTCGCTCGCGTGGTCTGAACTGAAAATCGGCGTGCTGACGATCGCCGCGATCGTCATCGCCGCGGCCACGATCTTTTCCGTCATGGGCACCCGCGGCTTCTTCTGGCAGCGGTACACGCTGAAGACGAAGTTCGGGAACGTCGCCGGCCTCAAAACCGGGTCGCCCGTGCGCGTCGCCGGCGTCGAAGTCGGCTCGGTGACCGACGTCCTCTTCAACGGCGACGCCGTGGACGTGGTCTTCGAGGTGAACAAGGACGTGCGGTCGCGCATCACCTCGAGTTCCACCGCCGTGCTCGGGTCGGTGTCGCTGCTCGGCCTGAGCGCCGTCGACATCACGCCGGCCTCGGGCGGCCAGCCGATTCCGGAGAACGGCTACGTGCCGGCGGGGAAGACGGCGCCCGCGCTGTCGGACGTCACGGCCTCGGCGTCGGAGGGGATCGGCGAGTTGACGGGGCTGATCAAGGACGTGCGCGCCGGCAAGGGCACCATCGGCAAGGCGGTCACCGACGACAAGCTCTATAACGAGCTGCAGCAGTTCGTGCAGGCGGCGGGGGATGTCACGCGCAGCATCCGCTCGGGCCGCGGGACGGCCGGCAAGCTAATCAACGACCCGAAGATCGCCAACACCCTGCAGGCGTCGCTGTCCAACCTCGAAGAGATGACCCGCCGCATCAACTCCGGCGAGGGCAGCCTCGGCAAGCTCGTGAAAGACGACGCGTTCGCGAACTCGATGGTCGGGGCGACCACGAACCTCCGGGAGCTCACGGACCGCTTGAACCGCGGCGAAGGGACTGCCGGAAAGCTGATGACCGACCCCGCGCTGTTCAACCAGCTCAAGTCGCTGGCCGATCGGCTCGACCTGCTGACCAAACGGTTGAACGACGGCGAAGGCACCATCGGACAGCTGCTCAAAGACAAGCAGTTGTATGAGAACATGAACGGAGCGGTGAACGACGTGCGTTCGCTGATTGCGGAAATCAAGAAGGATCCGAAGCGCTATCTCAACGTCAGAGTCAGTATTTTCTAGGGACAGCGACACAGAGTTCTGCCGATGGCCGACCAGACCAAAGACGAACGCCCGGGGAACGCCGGCGCGATCCTGATCGCATTCACATTCGGCGCGATTGCCGGCGCAGCGGTTGCCTTACTCCTGGCGCCGGCGACCGGACGCGAGACGCGCGAGTTTCTGGGCGAGAAAGCCAAGAAAGGCGCCCGGAAGGCGGCCGACGTGATTAACGACGTGTACGCCGAAGCCACTGGAGAGAGCGCGTGAGCACCTGGGCGACTGTGTTTCTCGGCATCATCGCGATGGCGACCCTCATCACCGCCATCCTGCAGGTCGTGCTGCTCGTCGCCGGCTGGCAGCTGGTGCGGCGCGTCACGAAGTTCGTCGAAGACATCGACCGCGACCTCAAGCCGATCATCGCCAACGTCAGCTCGATCGCCAGCGACGCCTCGCGCATCGCGAGCCTCGCGGCCGCGCAGGTCGAGCGCGCGGACCAGATCCTCAACTCGGCCGTCGTCCGCCTCGAGGAACTGCTGTCGAACGTGTCGTCGATGGTCATCAACACGATGCGCGAGGGCAACGCGCTCGTCATGGGCGTCCGCGCCGTGATGGCGGCCATCCAGGCGCTCCGCCGAAGGCGGCGGGGACGCAACGAGGACGACGAAGCGCTGTTTATCTGAACGTGCTTTCAGGGATCAGATAGAGTGCTTCAAGGGATTGCGTCATGTGCTTGATGCGATCGCATGGGGCGCTCGTCGGGACGTGTAAGGTGCGTGTCGGCACCCTATCTGATCCCGCAGCGCACGGTGCCTGATCGCCAAGCACTGTATGCACTCGCCACCAGCACCTTTTCCCGATCCCGTCTGGCATGCGATGCAGGACGAAGCGCGCCTCTGGCGCGCGAAGCTGCATGCGTGCGAGCGTCCCGGCACGCTGTTTCTCCTCGACGGCGCCAGTTCGTCCGGCAAGAGCACGCTCGTCGATCGCCTCACCGCCGATCCCGCGTTCCTCGAACTCGTTCCCCGTTACTGCACGCGCGGGCGCCGCCCGGACGACCAGGGCCGCCGCGAATACATCTTCGTGCCGCACGGCACGTTCCGCGAGCGCGCGGCCGCCGGCGCGTTCATCGAATACCGCGACTTCGAGTTCGGCATGAGCTACGGCCTGCCGTGGGCCGAGGCGATCATGCCGCTGCTCCAGGGCCGTCCCGCGCTCGGCGTGATCAATCTCGGGAACGTGGAGCACGTGAAGGCGCTGCTGCCCGAAGCGGTGACGGTGCTGGTCGACGCGTCGCTCGACACGATCCGCAAGCGCCTCATCGCGCGCGGCGTCAACACGCCGGAGCAGATCGCCGAGCGGCTCGGCAACGCGGCGCGCGTGCAGGAGTTCAGGAAGTTCTACGACTACGTCGTGACGAACGAAGAAGGCGCGCTGACCGAAGCCGAGTCGTACCTGCGGAATCTGGTCCGGTCGCGACGTTCGTAGCGTCGGCCATCAGGCGGACGTGCGCGCCTGCGTGATCGCGTCGACAAACACGTCCAGCGGCTGCGCGCCCGAGAGGCCGAGGCGGTGGTCGAAGACGAAGAAGGGCACGCCGGTGACGCCGAGCAGGCGTGCCTCCGCCAGATCCTGCTCGACCGCGTGGCCGTAGTCGTTGCCGTCGAGCACGCGGCGCGCTTCTTCGCCATCGAGACCAGCCTCGACGGCGAGCGGCACGAGAGACTCGCGATCGAACAGCGACCGCTGCTCGGTGAAGTACGCGCGGAACAGGCGTTCGACCGCCGCGTCCTCTCTGCCGCGCTCGCGCGCGAGGTGCACGAGCCGGTGCGCGTCGAACGTGTTGCCGGTGAGGCCCGCGTCGGAGAGGTGATACTCGAGGCCGTCGGCCGCCGCGCGCGCTTCCATGTCCCTGTCGATCTTCGCGGCCTGCGTGTCCGACCAGCCGTACTTCGCCTTCAGATACTCCCGCCGCTTCGACGTCTCGTCCTTCGGCGCGGCGGGGTTCAACTGGAACGACCGGAAGACGATCTCCACCTCGGGCGCGTCAGGCATCTGCGCCAGCGCGTGCTCCAGCCGGCGCTTGCCGATGTAGCACCAGGGGCAGACGAGATCCGACCAGACGTCGATGCGCACGCTCTGTATACTGGCGCAGCCCGTGTTTCATCGCAAATCGATTCTCGCGCTCGCGTTCTGCGCGGCCGCGTGCGGCTGCAGTTCCGGAAGCGGCAGCACGACGGCGCCGAGCCCGGCGCCGGTCGCGTCGGCGCCGCCTGCTGCGCCGGTGCCGGTCCTCGGTCCTCTCCAGACCGTGGTCGAATTGGCGACGGGGAAGTTTCACATCGAGCAGAGCGGATCATTCGCGTTCGGGCAATCCGTCACAGTCCCCTCGTCCGGCGCGATCGGCGGTCCGCGCTTCGCGTGGCTCGACGACACAGGCAAAGCCCTGCCGGCTGTCGGCCAGATGGGGTTGTTCTCGTCGGAGTACACCGGTCCGCCGAGCGCCGTGTCCCTCTTTCAGAAGCCCGGCGTTCCTCCTGAATTCGTCGCGCGCTCCGTGAGCATCGAGGGCAACGCGTTCGTGTTCGACGACAGCATCATCCTCAACGCCGGAACGCGGTACTGGTTCTTCGCCGACACCGACGATGCGAACGGCCGGTTTACCGACGGCGGGCTTCTGGATGCGTACCCCGGCGGGGATTTCTACGTCGGCTACGGGACGATCAACTACGCGCGCGTGCTCTTCAAAGGCGGTCCGCAGGGAATCGACGTGAATTTCCGGCTGTCAGGCAAGCCGGTCCTCCACTAGGACGACTCCAGTCCCGCCGCGCGCGCCTGTTCACGCGCAAGCACGGCCTGGTCGCGATCGCCGTCGCCGTGCGCGACCGCGCCGAGCAGCCGGTCTTTGTAGATGTTGTGCATCGGCATCGGCACGCGCGCCAGGTCGGCGGCGTCCTGAATCAGCTTCGCGTCCTTCAGCCCCACGGTGATCGGCGAGCCGACGTTGTCGTACGTCTGGTCGACCATCGTCTTGCCGTAGCCCTTGTAGGCGGTCGACGCGAACAGCCCTTCGGTCATCACGTCGTAGAACATCTGCGGCGCGACGCCGTAGCGGCGGATGAGCGAGAAGCCTTCGCCCATCGCGATCATCGCGCAGCCGAGCACCATGTTGTTCGCGAGCTTGATCGCCGTCGCCGACTCCGGGAGATCGCCGGCGTGGAACGTCTTGCGTCCCATCAGCGCCAGCAGGGGAGCGACGGTCGTGACGGCGTCCGCGGGACCGCCGGAGACGATGCCGAGCTGTCCCGACGCCGCGAGATCCGGACGCCCGAGCACCGGCGCCGCGACGAGCACCTGGCCCGCTTTCGCATGCGCCTCGCCGAGCGCGCGAATCGCGCCGACGCCGTACGTGCCCATCGCGAGATGAATCGCGCCCTTCGCCATCGACGCACACAACCCGCCCGCGCGCGTGGCGATGTCGATCACCTGCGCGTCCTCGACGAGCATCGTGACGACGACGTCGCGCCCCGCGCAGAGCGCGGCGACGCTGTCCGCGAACGTCGCGCCCGCCTTGACGAACTCGTCGCCCGCCGCGCGGACGACGTCGTGCACGACGAGATCATGTCCGCCGCCGAGCAGACGATTCGCCATCCCGCGTCCCATTCGACCTAAGCCGATGAATCCGACTCTCATCTCCGCGTCCTCT
>DATNBT010000423.1:0-5450 GCA_035571855.1 Vicinamibacterales bacterium | reverse complement strand
GCCATCGCGGAGGCGCAGAGTCTCTCGTCGTCGAAGCGTCTGGTCGTCGTCTATCTCGCCGGCGGCAACGACGCGCTCAACACGGTCGTGCCCTATCAGGACGCGAGCTACTACAGCCGGCGGCCGACGATTGCGATTCCCGCGGGACAGGTGCTGCAGCTCGGGGCCGATGCGGCGGGCCGCGCCGTCGGTCTGCATCCGCGTCTCGGCGGCCTCTATAACGTCTTCAAGGACGGCCGGCTCGCGATCGTGCAGCGGGCCGGCTACGAGAACTCGAGCCGATCGCACTTCGAAGCGACCGATATCTGGGAGACCGCGAACCCGAACCAGTCGTCGGGCGGCTCGGGCTGGCTCGGCCGCTATCTCGACACGCTGCCGCGTCCGGCCGACGCGCTGGCGGCGTGGAATACGACGGACGAAACGCCGCACGCGCTGGTCTCCTCGCTGACCGGTGTGCCGTCGATTCCTTCGGGCGGCTACACGTTTGCGAGCCCCAATCGCGGGAGCGCGGCGACCGACGAGCGCAACGCGGCGCAGTCGATGGCCGCGAACCCGGCGCCGGGCCGGCCGCATCTCGCCTTCATCAACAGCACGAACCTCGGCGCGCTCGAGACGCTCGATCGCGCCTCGCTGGCGATCTCCTACACGCCGTCGGTTGCATATCCGAACGACGGCTTCGGCACGGCGCTCCGCACGGTCGCGGGCGCGATCGTCAAAGGCGTGGGCTCGAAGCTCTACTGGGTCTCGACCGGCGGATACGACACGCACGCCCAGCAGGGCGCGGGCGGGGGCGGCGGCTACGCGAACCTCATGGGATCGCTCGGCGACGGCCTCGGCGCCTTCTACACCGACCTGAGGAACCAGCGGCAGATCGCCGACACGACCGTCATTCTCTTCTCGGAATTCTCCCGCCGCATCTCGGAGAACGGCAGCGGCGGCACCGATCACGGCGCCGCCGGCATCATGATGGCGCTCGGCGGCTCCGTCCGCGGCGGTCTCTACGGCACCTCGCCGGTCCTCTCACCCGGACATCCGACGCTCGAGAACGCGTCGGGCGACGTCCACTACGAAACCGACTTCCGCTCGGTCTACGCAAGAGTCCTCGACTCGTGGCTCGGCGTGAACTCCGTGCCGATTCTCAACGGAGACTTCAAGGCCGGCGCCCCGGCCATCTTCTAGGGAGCAGGTATGAAGATCGCGCATCTCACCATCGGGGTCCTGCTGGCGTTTTCTGCTGGAGCGCTCGCGCAGACGCCCGAGAACGTCACCATCGGCGTGCAGTCGTTCATGCAGTACACCGCCGATCTGCACGAGCCCGACCACTACAACGCGTTCGACGTGACGCGCGGGTATCTGAACATCACCGGCAAGCTCTCGGACGCGGTGAGCTTCCGGTTCACGCCGGACGTGCAGCCGACCACCGACCTCAACCTCAATCGAAACCTGACGCTGCTGCTCGCCTACGCCGCGCTGTACGCGAAGGTCGGCGACAAGTCGACCGTGATGTTCGGCCTGCACGAGACGCCGTGGCTCACCTACGAGGAGTCGGTGAACCGGTACCGGGTGATCGGGCCGTTCTTCTCCGAGCGGCTCGGCCTGATTCCCGGGCCGACCGACCTCGGCGCGAGCCTGAAGGTCACCGGCGAACGGACCGAAGTCCACGTCGGCATCTACAACGGCGAAGGCTACGGACGCGCCGAGCAGGACAAGTTCAAGAACATCGACGGCCGCGTGAGCTTTCATCCGTTCTCGGCGGACAGCGAAGCCGGCAACGTCGGCGTCTCGGTCTTCTATCAGTACGGCTGGTACGCGCAGGACCGCCCGCGTAACGTGCTGATCGTCATGGGCAGCTACGACAAGCCGAATGTCGCCGTCACCGGCCAGTATCTCCAGGCGACCGACAACCCGTTCGTCGCGCGTGATATTCAGCGCCGCGGGCTCTCGTTCTTCGGCGAGGTGCGGCAGGGACTCACGGGCTGGGCCGGCATCGCCCAGGCCGACTACTTCCAGCCCGACGTGCTGAACGAGAACGACTCGCGCCGGCGCTACCTCTTCGGCGGCGCGCACTGGAGCCGGCTCGGCCGCGGCGGCCGGCTCGGCGTGGTCGTCTCCATCTCACAGGATTTTCAGGGCACGACGACGTCGGAACTCACCGGGCGGCAGCTGATGCTCCAGACGCACGTGGAGTTCTGACCGGATGCGTCAATCGCTGAGCTTGATCTGAATCTCGTCCTCGACGACACGCGTCTCGTGGCGCGAGACGCCGACCGTCGGATCCTGCATCAACGCGCCTGAAGTGACGTCGAACTGCCAGCCGTGCCACGGACAGGTGACAACGTTGCCCTTCACGCTGCCTTCGCAGAGCGGACCGCCGCGATGCAGACAGAGGTTGTCGACCGCGTGATAGACGCCGTCGACGTTGAACAGCGCGACCCAGCGGCCATCAACAGTGACCTGGCGAGCTGAACCGGGCGCGATGTCTCCCTCGCGCGCGACCGCTACGAAGTCCGGCATCGCTCTTGCGACTCCTCAGCACAGGAGGGCGCGATGATCGAGGCGTTCAAGGAACGAATCCGCGAGCTGAAAGAAAAAGAAGAAGGCGCGATGGGATACATCCTCGCGTGGCTGATGGGCGTGCCGGTGTCGGTGCTGTTTCTCATTTTTCTGCTCCGCGGGTGCCGCTGACGCGCCGAACATCGTAGCGCGGTGCGGCCGCTCCGCTGACGGTTTTCTGACGCGGCGCGTGCTACTGTGGAAGCTGAATGCTTCGCTTCCTCAGCTGGCTCGCGTTCGCGGCGATGGCGGTCGCACAGTCATCGAGCGGGTTGGGCGGCATCTGGTCGCTCAACCGCTCCGCCAGCCAGTTTCCTCCGGATCTCGGCTTCAGCATCGACACGGGCGGCGCCATCGAGCCCGGCGAGCAGCCTGCCCAATCAGGGGGCCGCGGACGCCGCGGATCCTCCGGCGGCCGCGCGTCCGGCACGCCGTTCGGCACCCAGCGTGAAAGCTACGAAGACGCGCAGAAGCGGAAGCTCGTCACCGACGAAGCGAGGAATCCTCCGTCGCGCCTCACCATCATCGACGACGCCTCGGTCGTCGTCATCACCAACGAGCTCGGACAGACGCGCATGCTCCACCCCAACGCGCGCGAAGAGTCCGTCGACATCCAGGGCATTCCGGTTCCGGTCACGACGCTGAGGGACGGCACGAAGCTGGTCGTCGTCTACCACGTCGAGCAGAACCGCGACGTGCGCTTCACGTACTCGGCGTCGGGCGCGCCGGCGCGGATGACGGTCGACACGGAGTTTCTCGATCACGGCAACGGCGACAAAGTCACGCGCGTGTACGACGCCGGGCTGCAGCCGGTCGTCGCCGCCGCGGCGCCGGCCGCGTCGGCGCCCGGCGCGCCGGGGTCCGTGCCCGCGTCATCGTCGCGCGAGAGCTTCGACCAGCGGCCCGGTGCGGAATTCCGCGGGTTGAAAGACGTCGGCATCCTCGTCGAGGATCTCGGTCCCGACGCGACGGCGTGCGGCCTCAAGCGCGACGCGATCGAAGACACGCTCGCGAAGAAGCTCTCGGCCGGCGGCTTGAACGTCCGACGCAATTCCGACGAGGACACATACCTCTACGTCAACATCATTACCAACAGCACGCCGACCGGGACGTGCACGACGCGCTACGACGCGTTCCTCTACACGCACGCGACGGCGAAGCTCAGTTACCGCGAACAGCCGGTGCTGGTGCAGGTGTCGCTGATGCACCGCGGCGGCATCGGGACGAGCGGCATCGCGTCGCATGCGGCGGCGGTTTCCCGCGGCCTCGAAACCTACGTCGACACCTTCCTCACGCAGATCCGCGACGCGAACAAATAACGTAGAATTGCGGCGTGAAACGACTCCTTTTCGCGCTCATGCTGCTGGTGTCGGCGGTGCCGCTGTTCGCGCAGTGGCCGAAGTATCCGAACAGCCCGAACATTCCGCGAACGGCCGACGGCAAAGTCGATCTGAAGGCGCCGGCGCCGCGCACGGCTGACGGCAAGCCGGATCTCTCGGGCGTGTGGGAGACGGCGCCGTGTCCCGACTGCGCGCCTCCGGTGATCGACGGCCTCAGCCCGACGCCGGGATCAGGTCAGGCCGCCGCGCGTGGATCTGCGTCGACGCCGCCACCCAACGGTGCGGCTCCGGCGGCACAAGTTCCTGGAGGTGGACGCGGTCGCGGGGCCAATCCGTTCGCGCGGAATATCTTCGGCAACGTCGGCGGCAGCACGCCCGACGCCGAAGCGCCGTATCAGCCGTGGGCCAAAGAGCTCGTCGACAAGCGCCAGGCCGACAACAGCAAAGACAACCCGGACGCGCATTGCCTGCCGATGGGCATCCTGCAGATGGATTCGCATCCGTACCCGAAGAAGGTCATTCAGACGCCGACCGAAGTGCTGATGATCTACGAAGCCTCGGGCACCACGGTGCGCGAGATCTTTCTCGACGGCCGCCCGCTGCCGAAGAAAGACGACGTCGATCCCTGGTACAACGGCTACTCGGTCGGCCACTGGGACGGCGACACGCTCGTCGTCGAAACGACGGGGCTGATGGATGACGGCTGGCTCGACGTGCGCGGCAGCCCGCTGACGAGCGCGGCGAAGCTCACCGAGCGCATCCGCCGGCTGAACTTCGGCTACCTCGAGATCAAGGTGACGATCGACGATCCGAAGGCCTATACGAGACCGTTCGACGCCATCATCTACAGCCGCCTCATGCCGGACTCGCAGCTGAGTGAGTTCGTGTGTATAGATAAGGATGCGCAGCACTACGTCGGCAAGAAGTAGTGCAGGCCCTCCCGGCTGCCGGTTTCCCAGCAGTTTGATCCAATAACTCGAATCCACCAGTGCCCGGGCCGAAAAACCCGGGCACTTTTGCTATGTCAGGCTGATCTTGCCTGCGATATAACGTATCGCTGCGCACCCGGATTCAGCCGGTGGTGCGCATGTGGAGAAACCTTTACAGAGGTGGACATGCGTTCAATCGTAAGGATCGTGGCGGCGGCCGCGGCGGCAGTGCTCCTGCCGGTGGCGGCGTACGCTCAGGTGGCCCTCGCAGGCACCGTGAAAGACGCGTCGGGTGCAGTACTGCCCGGCGTAACGGTCGAAGCGGCGAGCCCCGCGCTGATCGAAAAAACGCGCACGGCAGTCTCCGATGCGACCGGGCAGTACCGCATCGAAAGCCTTCAGCCCGGCACGTACACGGTGACGTTCACGTTGTCCGGCTTCTCGACGCTGAAGCGCGAGGGCGTGGAGCTCTCGGGCACGGGCGTCGTGACCATCAACGCCGATCTGAAGGTCGGCGGCGTCGCCGAGACGATCACGGTCACGGGCGAAACGCCGGTCGTCGACGTGCAGAGCACGAAGACGGCCGTCACGCTCGACAACGAGACGATGCGCAACCTGCCGGCCGTGC
>DATNBT010000422.1:0-2384 GCA_035571855.1 Vicinamibacterales bacterium | reverse complement strand
GCGGCTGTCAGCGCCGTATGCCGGCGCGTGGCATGACGAAGCCCGGCAACGTGTCGCGGGAATTGCCGCGCGTGAGCATCGCATCGCCGGTGCTCTGGTTCCGGTACTTCACCCGCTTCTTCGCGAGCTTCGTGCCGCCGTCGTCCATCAAGAGCGCGATGTACGGCCTGACGGGCATCTCGGTGGGTCCGAAAGTGTTTATCGGCGAAGGCGTCTACATCGTCGACGGCTTCCAGAGCGGCCTCGTCGTGCTCGAGCGCGAGGCGGTCCTGTCGCCGAAATCGATCCTGGTGGCGATGGCGATGCCGGGCGATTCGTTCCTCGCGCGCGAGTACGAAGTGACCAGCACCGGCCGCATTGTCATCGGCGAGGGCGCGTGGATCGGGGCCGGCGCCGTCGTGCTGCCTGGCGTGACGATCGGCCGGGGCGCCATCGTCGGCGCGAACGCCGTCGTCACGCGGCCGATCGGTGAGCTCGAGGTCTGGGCCGGGAACCCGGCGCGATTCATCAAGAGGGTGGAGGACTTTGGCCGTCGTTGTTAACGCGGACGACCTCGGGCTGACACCCGGCGTGAATGCAGGCATCTTCGCGGCGATGGATGCCGGCGTCGTCAGCGACGCCTCACTGCTCGCCAACGGCCGCGCGTTCGCCGACGCGGTGGCGGGGTTGCGGGAGCGCCGGATCGACGCGATCGGCCTGCACTTCTGTCTCGTCGACATGGAATCGCCGCTCGCGCCGGCCGAGGCCGTCGCGCCGCTTGTCGAAGGTGATCACTTCATCGTGAATCGAAACTGCCTGTTCCTCCGTACGCTCGCGAAGCCCCGCCGCCTGGTCGCCGCGATGCAACGCGAGCTCGAGTGTCAGTACGCGCGAATGCGCGACGCCGGACTGCGCGTGAGTCATCTCGATTCGCACCAGCACGTGCACCTCTTCCCGTTCATCGCGCGGATGGTCGCCGACTTCTGCGCCGAGCGCGGCATCCGCTTCATCCGGCTGGTCCGGCCGCGCGGGTCCGCGGGCGTTGTGCCCGCCGCGGTGGGAATGCTGTCGTCGCAGCTGGCGGCGCTCGCGCGCGCGCGCGGCGTCGGCTGCGTGCCGTCGTTCGGCTTCGAGAACAGCGGACACGTCACGCCGGAGAGCTTCGTGTTCCACGTGGACTGCGCGCGGCGCCAGCCTGTCGGCGAAGTCATGGTGCATCCCGGCCGCACAGACGACGAGACGCGGACGCGCTATGCGCACTGGCATTACGACTGGGATCGGGAGCTTCGCGCCGTCCTCGACGGCGGCGCGCTGATGACGGGGGCCGGCGTGCGGCCGGTGAGCTACGCGTCGCTGCAGGAGGCCGGGGCATGATCTGCCCGGGCTGCAGCTCGCCGGAGTCGACGACGAAGTACCGCATGGCGTCGTATCGCGTTGTCATCTGCCGCTCGTGCGGGATGATGTACAACGGCGACTTCCCCCATCCGAAGGACGTCGGTGCGACGTTCGACGAGAACTATTACCGTAACGTCCAGGCCGAAGCGTTCGCCCATGTCGGCGGCGCGGGACATGACGCAAGCCGTCCGATTTACGAGATGGGCATGGCTGTGGTCGAGAAGCGCGCGGGTAAGGGGCGTGTGCTCGACGTCGGCTGTGCATTCGGCAGCTTCATCGAGCTGGCGAAATCGCGGGGCTGGACGGCGTCCGGCGTCGAGGTCTCGCCGTACTCGTCGAAGTTCGCCCGAGAGTCGCGGGGGCTGGACGTCTTCACTGGGGATCTCGCCGACTACACGGCCGCTGCGGAATCGTTCGACCTCGTGACGCTCTGGGACGTTATCGAGCACGTACGCGAGGCGCAGGGGACGCTGACGCGCGCCGCCCGGCTGCTCAAGCCCGGCGGCCACCTCATGCTGACGACCGACAACTATCGAAGTCTGTTGTCGATGCTTGCAGCCGTCTCGTACTATGGGACATTCGGCCGGCTGACGTATGCTGTCGAGCGGTTCTTCATCCCGTTCAACAGCTGTTATCTGACGCACGCCGATGTCTCAAGGATGGCCGGCCGGACCGGCTTCCGCGAAGTCTTCTTCACGGGCATCGATTATCCGATTGAGAAGATCAAGCTGAGCGCGGCCGAGCGGCTTCTGCTCGGCACGCTGTACGGCGTCGGCGCGGCGCTGAAACTCAACTCGCAGTTCCTGATAGTCGTGCAGAAGGCGTAAGCCGGGGGATCGATGTTCACACTCAAGACGAAACTCAACATGCTGCGCGGCGTCATCACGCGCAACCGGCCCTTCTACATCCAGTACTACATCCTCTCGCGCTGCAACCTGAACTGCCGGCAGTGCAACATCGTCGAGGGCAACTCGGATCTGAAGGACGCGGACCTGACGACGATCGGCAAG
>DATNBT010000421.1:0-19489 GCA_035571855.1 Vicinamibacterales bacterium | reverse complement strand
GTCGCCCGCATGATCCACGAGCTCTCGCGACGCAGCGTCGCGAAGTTCCAGGCCGTGAACTGCGCCGCGCTTCCCGACACGCTGTTTGAATCGGAAATCTTCGGCTACGAGAAGGGCGCGTTCACCGGCGCGCACGACCGGAAGCCCGGACGCCTCGAGCTCGCGCACGAAGGGACGCTCTTCCTCGACGAAATCGGCGACATGTCGCTCATGGCGCAGGCCAAGCTGCTGCGCGTGCTCGAGGAGCGGCGGTTCGAACGCCTCGGCGGCAGCAAGTCGATCGCCGTGGACTTCCGGCTGATCTCGGCGACCAACCGTCCGCTCGAGCAGTTCGTCCGCGACGGCCGTTTCCGCGAGGACCTGTACTACCGCGTGAACGCGTTCGCGATCCGCCTGCCGTCGCTGCGCGAACGCCAGGTCGACATCCCCGTGCTCGCGCAGCGCTTCCTCGCCCGCTACTGCGCCGCGCAGGGCCTGCCGCTCGACAGCAAGGCGTTCTCGCGCGAAGCGCTCGACACGCTCGTGAGCTATCACTGGCCCGGCAACATCCGCGAGCTCGAGAGCACCGTCTCACGCGCCGCGCTGTCGGCGCCTGGCCGCGCGATTCGGGCCCAGGACATCGAGTTCCTGCACGCGCAGACGCCCACCGTCCACCACTCCGGCGAGCGCCTTCCCTCGCTGGCCGAGGCCGAGCGTGCGCACATCGTCCGGGTGCTCGAAGCCGTCGACTGGAACAAGAAAGAAGCGTCGCGGGTGCTCGACATCAGCCGCGGGACGCTATATCGAAAGATAGTCGAGTATCAGCTCGAACCAGAGGCCAAGGCGCCGTCCGCGCGCCGGGCGCGCGATGGAGAAGCGTGAAGCTCAGCCGTTAGCTCTGGCGTACAATCGTCCGCAGTTCACCCGGCTCCCCCGGCCGAGATAAATGAAGGACCTTCCCGTCGCAGCGCGGGTCTATGTCGCGGCTGTCTGCGTGGCCGGAGTGCTGGTCGCGGCGTTCAACGTGCCGCACACGCTCAACCACCCCGGACTGTTCGTCGCGCTGCTCGTCTGCTCGTCGGTCGCCTCGGCGCTCAAAGTCAGCCTGCCGCTCGCCACCAGCGGGTCGACGATGTCGATCTCGTACGCGGTGGATTTCGCGGCGCTCCTGCTGCTCGGCGCGAACGAGACGATGCTTGTCGCGGCTACGAGCGCGTGGAGCCAGTGCACGTTCCGCGTGCCGAGCAAGTCGCCGGTCTACCGCACGGCCTTCAGCATGGCGTCGCTCGTGCTGACCGTGAAGTTCGCGGGCCTGATCTACGGCTGGCTCGGCGGTTCGACGCCCGACACCCCGCTCCTGCTCAGCACGATCGCCAAGCCGCTCGTCGGCGCCGCGACGGCGTACTTCCTCGGCAACACCGCGCTCATCGCGACGGCCATCGGCCTCTCGACCAAGCAGCGGATCCTGAACGTCTGGCACGACAACTTCCTGTGGAGCGCGCCCAGCTACTTCGTCGGCGCGCTCGCGGCCGCGGCGGCGGCGTGGGTCATGCAGCGCGGCGGCTACGCCATGGCCGTGCTCACGTCCATGCCGGTCTACCTTCTGTACCGTACATATAAGGTGTACCTGGGCCGCGTGCAGGACGAGCAGCGGCACGTGCAGGAAGTCTCCGATCTCCATCTCGCGACGATCGAAGCGCTCGCGCTCGCCATCGACGCGAAGGATCAGACGGCGCAGAGCCACATCCGCCGCGTGCAGGTGTACGCCGCCGGGCTGGCCCGTTCGCTGGGGATGTCGGACAACGAGATCCAGGGCGTGAAGACCGCCGCGCTGCTGCACGACATCGGCAAGCTGGCGGTGCCCGAACACATCCTCTCGAAGCCCGGGCCGCTGACCCAGGAAGAGTTCCAGAAGATCCGGATCCATCCGCAGGTCGGCGCCGAGATCATCAGCGGCGTGCCGTTCCCCTACCCCGTCGCGCCGCTGATCCTGAGCCATCACGAGCGCTGGGACGGCAAAGGCTACCCGTCGGGCCTCAAAGGCGACGACATCCCGCTCGGCGCGCGCATCCTGTCGGTCGTCGACTACTTCGACGCGCTGATGTCCGAGCGCCCGTACCACAAAGCGATGAGCTTCGACGCGGCCATCGGCCTGCTGCGTCAGGAGAGCGGCAAGGCGCTCGACCCGCGCGTCGTCCAGACCTTCGTCGAGATGTACCCGGCGCTCGCGGCGGAAGCCGACGCGAGCCAGGAGCCGGCGCGCAAGCTGACGCGCGTCGCCTCGCACGCGCCGGCCGCGGCGCCCGCGGTGGGCCTCGTCAACGAGTCGTCGGGGCGCAAGAACGTGTTCGAGGACATCGCGCTCGCGCACCGCGAGATCTACGCGTTGTACGAAATCGCGCAGGCGATGGGCAGCAGCCTCGGCGTGGCCGACACGATGGCGCTCATCTCCTCGAAGCTCTCGAACATCGTCCCCTTCTCGTGCTGCGCGCTGTTCCTCTACGGCGAGGAATCGGAGACGCTGCGGTGCCGTTTCGCGACGGGCGTCGAGGCCGAGACGATTCAGCAGCTGACGATCCGCAACGGCCACGGCCTGACCGGCTGGGTCGCGCGCAACCGGCGGCCGCTCGTCAACGCGCGGCCGAGCGCCGACTTCGAAGCGGCCGGCGTGTCGGCGCAGACGGCGCTGCAGTCCGCGCTCGTCTGCCCGCTCGTCTTCAACGAGCGCTTCATCGGGACGATCGCGGTCTATCACGTCGAGCACTCGGTCTACACCGACGACCACCGCCGTCTGCTCGATCGCATCTCCGAACAGGCCGCCGCGGTCATCTACAACTCCATCGTCTTCGAGCAGACGCAGGAAGATTCGCTGACCGACCCGCTCACGGGCCTGCCGAACACGCGGTTCATGTTCATGCACCTGACGCGCGAGCTCGCGCGCGCCGAGCGGCTGAAGTCGGAAGTCTCGCTGCTCGTCATGGACCTCGACAGCTTCAAGGACATCAACGACACGTACGGACACCACGTCGGCGACCGCGCGCTGCGTGAAGTCGCGCAGGTCCTGCGCGGCGGCATCCGGCCGTACGACATCTGCATCCGGTACGCCGGCGACGAGTTCATCGTCGTGCTGTCGGGGTGCGGCGGCGAGGAAGCGGAACGAAAGCGCCTGGAGCTGCAGACGGCCGTCGATCAGATTGTCTTCGAGGCGCGCACGGGCAAGCAGATCCCGCTCGCGATCAGCATCGGCGCCGCGATCTTCCCGCACGACGGCGACTCGTACGAGACGCTGCTCGCGACGGCGGACAGCCGGATGTATCGCGACAAGACGCGCCGCAAGCGCCAGCACGGCGGCGAAGTGCGCGACTCGCACGCGCCGCGCGCCGCCGGCTCGCCCACGACGAGCCTGTCGGATATCGACCTGAAGCGATCCGCGTCGGGAATTCTCTAGGGACTGGGGACTGGAGACTACTCAACCCAGTCCGGACTGAGTCCCGTCATGCCCGTCCAGAACAACGCCAGACCCGTCGCACCGACGACCAGCGCCGAGCCTTCCATCCACCACGACGAGTAGTGCCCGCCGAATTCGACCCACGCTGAAGGGATCACGAGCGCGGCGCCGATGGACATCGACAGCGCGCGGCGGCGGACGAGACGCAGGATGGCGCCGCGAACGCGGCGATAGGGCATCGCTAGCCCATCACGTGGTAGCCGGAGTCGACCATCAGGATCTCTCCGGTCACGCCACGGGAGGCTGGACTGAGAAGGAACGTCGCCGCATCGGCGACTTCGCCGACCTCGACGTTGCGGCGCAGCGGCGTCTTTTCCGCGTAGACGTCGCGAATCGTCGAGAAATCCTTGATGCCCATCGCCGCGAGCGTCTTGATGGGTCCGGCGGAAATCGCGTTGACGCGGATATTGTCGGGGCCGAGGTCGCTCGCGAGATAGCGGACGGTCGCTTCGAGCGCGGCTTTCGCGACGCCCATGACGTTGTAGTTGGTGAAGACCCGCTGGCTGCCGAGATAGGTGAGCGTCAGCACGCTGCCGCCGCCGCGCTTCTTCATCAGCGGCGCCATCGCGCGCGTAAGGCCGATGAGCGAGTAGGCGCTGATGTCGAGCGCGACGCGGAAGCCCTCGCGCGACGTCTGCACGAACGGGTTGTTGAGCTCGTCTTTCGGCGCGAACGCCGCGCCGTGCAGCACGAAGTCGACGCCGCCGAACTCCGCGTCGAGCGCGCCGGTCAGCGCGTCGATCTGCGCGTCGCTCGCGACGTCGCACGGAAGAATCAGCGGCTTCTCGAGCGTCGCCGCCAGGTCGCGGACGTTTTCCTCGAGCCGCTCGCTCGGATACGTCAGCGCGAGACGCGCGCCCGCCGATGCCGCCGCCTGCGCGATGGCCCAGGAGATCGATCGTTTGTTGGCGACACCGAGAATCAGGCCCGTCTTGCCTGCGAGCGAGGACATTACTTCGAGCGGTTACGCCGGCGTCCGCCACCCTGCTGATTGCCGTGCTGGCGCTGCGGAAATCCGCCGCCGAACGAGCGATTGCCGTTGCCGCCAAACTGCGCGGGCCCGCGGCCGCCGCCGCCGTGACGGGGACGGAAACGGTTCTGGCGATTGTTGTTCGGCTGGCGAATCGTGAATTCGGGATTGGGACGCGTCGTGGGGGGCGTGCCTTCGGTCCGCGGGAGCGATGCCCGTATCAAGCGGCGGTGCACCGGCCCTTCGTCGGCGACCTCGAGATCCTGCCCGGCCGATTCCGTCTGGTCGTCCTGATCTTCGCCGTCGTCGGCGGCCTCGCCCATCGCGGCCATCGGGGCCGCCGGCGCCTCGTCGGCGTCCCCCGGCTGCGCGGGCTCGGCGTCCGCCGGCTTCGCCGCGTGGTCGTGCAGCTTGGGAACCGTGAACCCCTGCGCGGCGAGCGCGGCGGGCGGCTCGGTCTTGCGGCGAACGCGGGGGACCTTCGCCTCTTTGTACTCGTGGTCGGCGTCGCACGTCGTGCACCGCGTCTGCTTCACGTTGTCGCCGATCATGGCGACGACCACGTGATTGGTCACGCGGCGTTCACGCGGGCAATAGTCATCCAGAACGTCACCAAGCCGAGGCTGGCGCTGCTGCATCAGAACTCCCGAACAGAACCGCTAACGAATCCTCGCAGGGAAGGAGAGAAGGTGCGAAGGTGCCGTCATGGTAGCACTACACGGTCACACTGCTCAACCACGTCTCCACTTCCGACAGTGCCGCCGCCACGGCCCCCGGCGCCGTGGACTGCGGTGTCCCTTTCGCCGCCACCGACGCGCGCGCCGTCACGTGCACGGCGATGTCGTCGCCGAACAGGTCGCTGGCAGCCCGCCACTCTTCGAGTGAAAGCGAGTCGAACTCCCGCTTTTCAGCCACGAGCTTGCGGACCAGCGCGCCCGTGACTTCGTGCGCGCGGCGGAACGGAAGCCCGCGTCGTACGAGATAGTCGGCAACATCTGTAGCAAGCAGCATTCCCGTTGCCCAGGCCGCCGCTTCTTCGCGGTTCAGCGTCAGGCCGTCGACGATCGCGCGCACGGCGGCGAGGCTCGCCCCGACCGTGTCTTCCGCGTCAAAGATGGCTTCTTTGTCTTCCTGAAGATCCTTGTTGTATCCGCTCGGCAGGCCCTTCATTGCCGTCAGCAGCGCCATGAGGTGTCCGACGCTCCGGCCCGCCTTGCCGCGCACGAGCTCCAGCGGATCCGGATTTTTCTTCTGCGGCATCATGCTGCTGCCGGTGCTGAGCGCGTCCGACAGCTCGAAGAACCGATGGCCTTCGCCGCACAGAATGATCAGATCCTCGGCAATGCGGCTCAGGTGGATCATCGTCATCGCGCCCGCGTAGTGGAACCCGGCCGCGAAGTCGCGGTCCGACGACGCGTCGATGCTGTTCGCCACCACTCGCGAGAAGCCGAGGTCGGCCGCCAGCGCCTGGACGTCGATGGGGTACGCGGTCCCCGCGATCGCGCCGGACCCGAGCGTCAGCGCGTCGGCTTCCGAGCGGGCGGCGGCGAACCGCGCGTAGTCGCGCCGCAGCGCGGCGACGTGCGAGAGAAAGAAGTGCGCGACCAGCACCGGCTGCGCCGCGCGGAAATGCGTGAACGCCGGCATCAGCGCGTCGCCCGCCGACGCCGCCTGGCGTACGAGCGCGGCGATGACGGCGGCCACGCCGTGCTGCAGCGCCGGGATGCGCCGCAACAGGTACAGTCGGAGATCGAGCGACACCTGCTCGTTCCGCGAGCGTCCGGTGTGCAGCCGCCGGCCGGGGTCGCCGACACGTTCGACGAGCACGCGCTCGACGAAGCTGTGCACGTCCTCGTCGTCTCCGTCGACGAACGCGGGATCGACTCTGCCCCGCTCGCGGATCTCCTTGAGCGCGCGTTCGATCTGATCGGCTTCGGCGTGAGGCAGGACGCCCGCGCGCGCGAGCGCCCTCGCCCAGGCGATGCTGCCGGTCACATCCTCGTCAAACAGCCTGCGGTCGAAGCGAAACGACTTGCCGAACTCGAAGGCGGCGGGATCGGGCGCGCCGTCAAACCGTCCGGACCAGAGAGTTGTCATGGAGATTCAGGGCAAACGGCGACTTCCGGCCAACTACACGGCAGTCGCCTTTGAACAGCTTCATCCGGATGACGCCCGTCACCCGTTCCTGGACTCTGTCGATGAACGCGTCGAGGGCTTCGCGCAGCGGCGCGAACCACAGCCCATTGTAGATGGTGTCGGCGTACTGCAGGCTCACCGCGCGTGAAAACCGGTCGACCCCCGTGTCGACCACCATTTTCTGCAGCTCTTTATGCGCGGCATGCAGGACGACGGCGGCCGGCGCTTCGTAGATCTCCCGCGCTTTGCTGCCGGCGACGCGGTTCTCCATCATGTCGATGCGGCCGACGCCGTGCGCGCCCGCGATGATTCCCAGGCTGCCAATCAGCTCGCGGATCGGCATCTCGACGCCGTTGATCGCCGCCGGCACGCCGCGCTCGAAGGAGATCTCGACGTACGCGGCTTCGTCGGGGCAATCCGCCGGCGCCTTCGTCAGCGTGTAGACGTCCTCCGGCGCTTCGGTCCACGGGTCGTCGGCGACGCCGTATTGGAGGGCTCGTCCCCACAGGTTGGCGTCGACGGTGCCCTGCGGTGGCCCGGCCGGGACGACGGCGACCACCGTCAGCGCGGGATTGAGCGCGCGCACGCAGGTGTCCAGCCGGACCCGATCGTTGCCCGTGCCCCCGTGCGCCACGATCGACGCCTGCTCGATGCCGGCGACTTCGACGAGTTTGCTCGCGATGAGCGGACGGCCGAGCGACGTGGCCATCGGGTACCGGTCCTCGTAGATCGCGTCCGCCTTGAGCGCGCGGACGATGTAGCTGGACGCGAACTCGTCGCGGACGTCCAGCACGTGCGCGCGCGCGGCGCCGGCCGCCAGCGCGCGATCGCGGACGTCTTCGAGGACGCCGCCCTGGCCGAGGTCCAGCGTGACGGTGATGACCTCGGCGTCGTGCTGCTCCTTCAGCCGCGGAATCTCCCGGGCGGTCTGCGGTCCGCCGCCAAACGCGAGAACGATGCGGGTCACGGTCACTCTTCCGTGTAGGTTTCGAGGCGCCTGGCGAGCGCGGCGGCGCGGCGGCTGTCGCGCGCGATGATCAGCACCGTGTCGTCGCCGGCGATCGTGCCGACGGCTTCGGGCGGCTGCGCGCGGTCGAGCGCCTCGGCGAGCGCCTGCGCCTGGCCCCGGCCGGTGCGGAGGACGATGAGCTGCTGGACGCGCTCGACCCGGCGGAGAAACGACGAGGCTGCCCGTTCGAGCGCCGTACGGGCCAGTTCGGGGCTCGTCGCTTCCATTCCGGGACGCTGGTAGGCGCCGTCGCCCGCGCGCTTGACGAGTCCGAGGTCGGCGATGTCGCGGGAGATCGTCGCCTGCGTGGCGTCGAAGCCGCGCTGCCGCAGGCGGCGGCGGAGCTCCTCCTGGCTGTGCAGGGCTTCGTGGTCGACGACTTCGAGGATGACGGCCTGGCGTCGGGATTTCATAGGGGAACGGCTCCGGCAGGATACACCATCTGCATACGAGCCTGCCATGATTATGCATCGATTTATGTTGATTTATTCGATGCTTCGCTGTATAACTATGCCTTCCGATGCATACGGTCGTCCACCCGCGGGCTGCTGAAAAAGGCGGCGCTCCTGCGAACGCCGTTCGTGTCGCCGTGGCCGGCGCGACCGGCTACACCGGGCAGGAGCTGCTGCGCCTGCTCTCACGGCACCCGGGCGTGACGATCACGGCCGCGACGTCGTCCGGCGCGGCATCATCCGGGTCCGGACCGCGCAGGCTGCCCGCGCTCGCGCACATCTTCACGGGCGAGATCACGCCGCTCGATCCCGCGTCTCTCGCCGGACAGGCCGAGCTCGTGTTTCTGGCGCTCCCCGACAAGGCGGCGGCGGAGCTGGCGCCGGTGCTCGCCGAAGCCGGCGTCAAGGTCATCGACCTGTCGGGCGCGTTCCGGCTGCGCGACAAGGCGCTGCGGGCCAGGTGGTATCCGGAGACGCACGCGCTCCCTGAAGGCCTCGCCTACGGCCTCACCGAGCTCGAACGGCCGGCCGTCGCGAGCGCGCGGATGGTCGCCAACCCCGGCTGCTACCCGACGGCGACGCTGCTTCCCCTGCGGCCGCTCGTCTCGGCCGGCCTCCTCGCACCGAACTCCGACATCGTCGTCGACGCGAAGTCGGGCGTGTCGGGCGCGGGCAAGACCCCGTCCGATCGGACCCACTTCTCCGAAGTGCACGGCAGCGTCTCGGCCTACGGCGTGTTCGGCCACCGGCACGGCGCCGAAATCGAACAGGGCGCCGGCCGCGAAGTCAATTTCGTCCCGCATCTGATGCCGCTCGACCGCGGCATCCTGTCCACCATCTACGTGCGCCTGGTGCCGGGCACGACCGAAGCGTCGATCGCCGCGGTCTACGAGCGCGCCTACGGCGGCGAACCGTTCGTCCGCCTCGTCTCTTCGTCGCTGCCGGAGATCAAACACGTCGCGCATACGAACTTCTGCGACATCGGCTGGCGCGTCGACGGCTCCGGCCGCGCCGTGCTCGTGTCGGTGATCGACAACCTGCTGAAAGGTGCGTCGGGCCAGGCGGTCCAGAACATGAACGTCATGCTGGGCCTTCCTGAAACCAGCGGCCTGCTGTGAAGGCCCCGGTCGTCCTGAAGTTCGGCGGAGAGCTGCTCGAAGATTCGGCCCGGATGAACGGCGTAGTCGCGTCGATCGCGAAGATTGCGGCGACGGGCATACCGATCGCCGTCGTCCACGGGGGCGGCAAGGAGATCGACGCCGCGCTGAAGGTCGCCGGCATCGAGAAGCGCCAGATCGAAGGCCTGCGGATTACCGACGAGGCGACGCTCGAAGTTGTCGTCTCGGTGCTGGCCGGAATCGTGAATACGCGGTTCGTCGCGGCGCTGACTGCGGCCGGCGTATCCGCCGTGGGCCTGACCGGCGCCGACGGCGGCTGCGGCATTGCTGACGTCGCACCGCCGCACAGGACGGTGGACGGCCGGTCGGTGGAGCTCGGACGCGTCGGGCTGCCGAGCCGCGCCGCACGCCCGGCGCTGCCGCAGACGCTGATGAACGGCGGCTTCGTGCCGGTGATGTGCAGCATCGGCGCGACAAAGGACGGGCAGTTGCTCAACGTCAACGCCGACACGATGGCCGGTTATCTGGCCGGAGCGTTGAAGGCGCGACGGCTGATCGTCGCCGGCTCGACGGCCGGCGTGCTCGACGGGGCCGGAAAGACGGTCGCCGTGCTCGATCCGGCGGCGATTGCCGCGCTGGTCGGCAGCGGAACGGCGACCGCGGGAATGATCGCCAAGCTGCGCGCGTGCGAGGACGCGCTGGCCGCAGGCGTCGAAGACGTCGTCATCGTCGACGGACGGGATGGCGACGCGTTGTGCGCGACGGCATCGGGCGCAGTGCCCGCGGCCGCAACGCGTATCGTGACGACGGTAGGAACCCGATAATGACGACGACTTCCATGACGGTGCTCGAAGAGGTCCAGGCCCGCGAACTCAGACACGTCCTGCAGACGTACCGCCGCAACCCGATCAACCTGGTGCGCGGCCAGGGCGTCCGCCTGTTCGACTCGGACGGCAAGGAGTACTTCGACCTGCTGTCCGGCATCGGCGTGGCGTCGCTGGGCCATGCGCATCCGGGCGTGGCGAAGGCGATTGCCGAGCAGGCACAGACGCTCGTGCACACGTCGAACCTTTTCTTCCACCCGCTGCAGGGACAGGTGGCCGAGCGGCTGGCGTCGCTCTCGGGCATGCCGCGGACGTTCTTCTGCAACAGCGGCGCGGAGGCGGTCGAGGCGTGCCTGAAGTTCGCGCGCCGCTACTGGTATACGAAGGGCGAGCCGCGCGCGGAGTTCATCGCGCTCGAGGAGTCTTTCCACGGCCGGACGTTCGGCGCGCTGTCGGTGACCTCCGACGAGCACTACCGCACGCCGTTCGAGCCGCTGCTCGCCGATGTGAAATTCGTTGCGGTCAACGATCCCGCTGCGCTGCGCGCAGCCGTGTCGAAGAAGACGGCCGCCATCATCGCCGAGCCGGTGCAGGGCGAAGGCGGCGTGCGTCCGCTGACGCCGGCCTTCGCGGCCGCGATCACCGAGGCGTGCGCGAAAACCGGCGCGCTGCTCATCGCCGACGAAGTGCAGGGCGGCCTGGGACGCACGGGCGTGCCCTTCCATTTCCAGACGCTCGGCCTGAAGCCGCACGTCGTCTCGCTCGGCAAGGCGCTGGGCGCGGGCGTGCCGATCGGCGCCGCGCTCATCAGCGAGGAAGTCGCGCAGACGATCTCGTATGGCGATCACGGCAGCACGTATGGCGGCAACCTGCTCGCCTGCCGCGCGGCGCTGACGTTCCTCACCGAGCTCGTCGAGGGCGGCGTGATGGACAACGTGAAGCGGGTCGGCAAGGTCTTCGAGCAGCGGCTGAACGCGCTCAAGCAGAAGCATCCGGCGCTCGTCAAGGAAGTCCGCGGCCTCGGACTGATCTGGGGTCTCGATCTCACGAAAGACGCGGCGGGGATCGTTCCCGCCGGCATCGCCAACGGCGTCATCGTCAACCGTACGGCGGAGACGGTCGTCCGTCTGCTGCCGCCGCTCAACATCACCGAGGCCGAAGCGAGCGAAGCGCTGAATCGGCTGGATGCGGCCCTTGCGGCCGTGGGAGCTGCCTGAGATGCCCCGAGCGAAGCTTACGGTCAAGCGCGGCGAAGAAAAGCACGCGCCTGCCCTGCACGCTCTGATCACCGCGAACCTCGACGAGGGGCGCCTGCTGCCGCGAACGCTGGAGGAAGTGACGGTCCACGCCGACCGCTTCAGCCTCGTCATGCGCGGACGGAAGGTGGTCGGCTGCGCCGAGCTCGCGCCGCTGAGCGCGCACGTCGCGGAAGTCCGCTCGCTCGCCGTGGATCGGAAAGAACGCGGCAACGGCGTCGGGACGATGCTCGTGGACAATCTGCGGCTTCGCGCGCATGACGAGGGCTTCGACAAGCTGTCGGCGTTCACGCACGCGCCGGGCTACTTCAGCCAGATGGGTTTCTCGATCGTCCCGCACATCTGGGTGCAGGAGAAAGTGTTCACCGACTGCGTGAAGTGCGAACACTTCCGCCGCTGCGGCCAGTACGCGATGGTCGCCCCGATCGACACGGCGTCGGCGGCCGTGCAGCCGTTGTCCCTCCTCCGTCAAGGCTCGGGCGGGCAAGCTCAGCACGCGCGCGCATGAGCGCCTCGTCGTCAGCACCAACCACCACGGGCGGCGTCGCAACGGCGAAGGGCTTCCGGGCGGCGGGCATCAGCGCGGGCATCAAGGCGACAAAGAAACCCGATCTCGCGCTGGTCGTCTCCGACACGCCGGCGACCGCGGCGGCGGTCTTCACGCTGAACAAAGTGCAGGCGGCTCCGATTCTCGTCTGCAAGGAGCACCTGAAGAAATCGGGCGGCATGGTCCGCGCGATCGTCGTCAACAGCGGGTGTGCCAATGCCTGCACCGGCGATCCCGGCATGGCGGACGCGCGTGCGATGGCCGCGGAAACGGCGAAGCTCGTGGGCTGTCCCGCCGAACAGGTCCTGGTCGGATCGACCGGCGTCATCGGCGTCAACCTGCCGATGGACAAAATCAGGTCGGGGATTCCGCAGGTTTTTGCCGCGCTGTCGGCGTCGCACGGCTCACTGGCCGCGCACGCGATCATGACGACCGATCCGTTTCCGAAGGAGTCGTGCACGACGCTGACCGTCGGCGGCAGGACCGTGACGATCGGCGGCATGGCCAAGGGCTCCGGCATGATCGGTCCGGAGATGGCGCCGCACGCCACGATGCTTGCGTTCGTGACGACGGATGCGGCGGTGGCGCAGCCGCTGCTGCAACGCGCGCTGAACGAGGTCTGCGACGAGACGTTCAACGCAATCAGCGTCGACGGCGACACGTCGACGAACGACACCGCCGTGCTGCTGGCCAACGGCGCGAGCGGCGCGACGATCGGCGACGCGGAATATGCGTCGTTCGTCAAGGCGCTGAAGGCCGTCTGCCTCGAACTCGCCCTCGGGATCGTGCGCGGCGGCGAAGGCGCCACGAAGCTCGTCACGGTGAAGATCTCAGGCGCGGCGTCGCTGGCGGACGCGCGGAAGACCGCGAAGGCGATCGCGACGTCGCTGCTCGTCAAGACGGCGATTCACGGTGGCGACCCGAACTGGGGCCGGCTCCTCGCCGTCGCCGGCCGCGCGGGTGTGGCGTTCGCCCCCGACCGCGCGAAGGTCACCATCGGATCTGTAGTGCTTTTCGAAGGCGGACGGCCGTATGATGACCGCGCGCCTCAGGCCGCGGAGCATCTCAAACAGACCGACGTCGAAGTCGGCGTCGATCTCGGCGCTGGAAGCGCGGCATCCACGTTCTGGACATGTGATCTGTCGGCGGAGTATGTGAAGATCAATGCCGAGTATCGAACGTAGCACGCGCAAAGACTTCCTCTCGATTCTCGATTTCGACGCGACCGATCTCGAACGGTGCCTGCAGTTGTCCGCGCGGCTGAAGGCGGAGCGGAAGCTCGGCCGGCAGGCGTCGACCGCCGACGCGCTCGAGGGCAGCCATACGGCGCTGCTGTTCGAAAAGCCGTCGTTGCGGACGCGATCGACCTTCGAGATCGCGGTACGCGAGCTTGGCGGCCACGTGATGGCGCTGCAGTCGGACATCGCGCTCGGGAAGCGCGAGCCGGTCGAGGACGTCGCGCGCAATCTCGAACGCTGGGTCGACGCCGTCGTCATCCGCACGTTTTCTCAGAAGACGCTCGAGCAGTTCGCCAGGGCCGCACCGCGTCTGCATGTGATCAACGCGCTCACCGACCAGCAGCATCCCTGCCAGGCCGTCGCGGACTTCCTGACGCTTCAGGAGCGGTTGGGGTCGATTCGCGGACGGACCATCGCGTTCATCGGCGACGGCAACAACGTCGCCGCCTCGGTTGCGCACGCCGGCGCGATGCTGGGCGTGAACGTCCATATCGCGAGCCCGGAGGGGTACACGCTGCCCCACACGGTCGTCCAGCAGGCGACGGGCGTCGCACGGCACGGCGCACGGCTGCGGCTGTTCAGCGACGCCGCCGATGCGGTGGCCGGCGCGGATGCCGTCTACACCGACACGTGGACGTCGATGGGCCAGGAGTCGGAAGCCGACGTCAGGCGCGCCACGTTCGCGCGTTATCAGGTGAACGACGCGCTGATGGCGAAGGCGCGGCCCGACGCGCTCTTCATGCACTGCCTTCCGGCGCACCGCGGCGAAGAAGTGACGGCCGAGGTGTTCGAATCGGCGGCCGCGGTCGTCTTCGACCAGGCGGAGAACCGGCTGCATTGCCAGAAGGCGCTGCTCCTGATGCTCCTCGCGCCGGCCCGCGTATAATCGCGCCGGCTCATGACCTCCCTGACGCCGTGGCTGGGGCACTACGACCCCGGCGTCGCGCAGACGCTCGCGCCTTATCCCCGGCGGACGCTTCTCGACTACATCTCCGAATCGGCCGCGCGGATGCCGAAGCATCCGGCGATTCTCTTCAAAGGATCGACGATCACGTACGGCGAGCTGGAGCGGCTGAGCGACGCGTGCGCGGCCGCGTTCAGCGCGATCGGCGTCACGCGCGGCGACCGGCTCGCGTTCATGCTGCCCAACTGCCCGCAGTTTGTCATCGCGGAGCTGGCGGCGTGGAAGATCGGCGCGGTCGTCGCGCCGCTCAACCCCCTGTACGCCGAAGATGAGATCGAGTCGGCGCTGCGGGAGAGCGGCGCCACGGCGCTGATCTGCCTGACGCGCTACTACGCGCGCGTGAAGCAGGCACAGCCGCGGACATCCGTTCGTACGGTCATCGCGACGAACATCAAGGAGTACTTCCCGGCGACGCTGCGGCTGCTCTTCACGCTGTTCCGCGAGAAGCGCGACGGCGACCGCGTGCCTGTCGGCAAGGGCGATTACGAGTTCGCGTCGCTCCTCACGAAGTACGCGGGCACGACGCCCACGCGCGCGCCGATCACGCCTGACGATCCCGCCGTTCTGCTCATGAGCGGCGGCACGACGGGGACGCCGAAGGCCGCCCTCGGCGCGCATCGCGTCTACCCGTTCACGGGCCTTCAGATTCAGAACTGGAACGCCTCGGTGCTCCGCGGTCCGGAAGACGTCTGTCTCGTCCCGCTGCCGCTCTTCCACGTGTATGCGAACGTCGGGATTCAGGCGCTCGCGTTCGTCAACGGCGCCACGATGGCGCTCGTGCCGAATCCGCGGGATCTCAACGACCTGCTCGCGACGATTCGCCGGGTGAAGCCCGCGTTTTTCAGCGCCGTGCCGACGCTCTTCATCGCGCTCATCAACCACCCGGACGTGCAGCGCGGAAAGGCCGACTTCACGTCGATTCGCATCTGCTTCTCCGGCGCGTCCGCGCTGCTCGCGGATACGAAGCAGCGGTTCGAGTCGCTCACCGGCGGACGGATTGTCGAAGGCTATTCGCTGACGGAAGCCATGATGGCGCTGTGCGTCAATCCGCCGTCGGGCGTGAACAAGCTCGGCTCGGTCGGCATGCCCCTGCCCGATGTGCTCGTGCGCATCTACGACGCGGACGAGGGCGTCCGGATCCTCCAGCCGAAGGACGTCGGAGAGATCTGCATCTCGGGTCCTCAGCTGATGGAGGGCTACTGGAACCGGCCGGAGGAGACGGCGAACGTGCTCCGCGAGCACACCGACGCAGACGGCTCACGGCGCTGGCTGCACACGGGCGATCTCGGGTATCTCGACGAAGACGGCTACGTCTTCATCGTCGATCGCAAGAAAGACATGATCAAGACGAGCGGCTTCCAAGTGTGGCCGCGCGAGGTCGAAGAAGTGCTGGCCACACATCCGGCGGTCGCGGAGGTCGGCGTCGCCGGCGTCGGCGATCCAGTGAAGGGCGAAGTCGTCCACGCGTGGGTCGTGCTCCGCCAGGGCCAGACCGTCGGCGAACAGGACCTCCGCGCGTACTGCCGCGAACACCTCGCGCCGTACAAGGTGCCGGCACGCGTCGAGTTCCGTACGGATCTGCCGAAGACGATGGTCGGGAAAGTGCTGCGGCGCGCGCTGCGCGATTCGACGTCTACAGAGCGCCCAGAGGCTTGACGATGATTCCCGCGCTCTGAAGCGCGGCGCGAAGCTTCGCGGCGAGCTGATCCGCGCCGGGCGTATCGCTGTGCACGCAGATGGTGTCGGCGTCGAGATGAATCGTCGAGCCGTCGGTCGCGATGACGCTGCGATCTCTCGCCATCGCGACGGCGCGGGCCACGACGGCGTCTTCGTCGTGAATGATCGAGCCGATCCGGCTGCGCGTGACCAGTGAACCGTCCGGCTCGTACGCGCGATCCGCGAAGACTTCGGCGGCCACGCGCACTCCCGCCGTCTTCCCCGCCTTCAGCAGCTCCGAACCCGGCAGGCCCAGAAGAATGAGCGACCGGCTGTACGCCGCGACGGCTTTCGCGATGGCGGCCGCCAGTCCCGCGTCGCGCGCCGCCATGTTGTAGAGCGCGCCATGCGGCTTGACGTGTTGCAGCGTCAGGCCCTCGACCTGCGCGATGCCGCCGACGGCCGCGATCTGATAGAGGACGAGATCCTCCACCTCGTGCGGCGACATCTTCATCTCGCGCCGTCCAAATCCCGCCAGGTCGGGAAAGCTCGGGTGCGCGCCCACAGCGACGCCGTTCGCCTTCGCCCGGCGGATGGTCGCGCGCAGCACGGAGGGGTCGCCGGCGTGGAATCCGGCAGCGATGTTGGCTGAGGTGATCGATTTCATCAGCCCGGGGTCGTGGCCGATGGCGTAGGCGCCGAACGATTCGCCGACGTCGGCGTTGAGGTCAATCCGCACGGCGGGCAGTGTACAAAACAAAAGGGCATCGCGTTATTGCGATGCCCTCCTGCTCCGCCGGTCTGGCTCCCCCAGCAATTTACGGCGCCCTGCCGTAATCAGACAGGCGATTCGCCCGTCCATATCGCAATGCGTGTGCCCACTGAAATCCCAAGAAAATCAGGGATTTCTGACGGACCGGGTGCAATTCTGATCACGAAGACGTTAGAGAAATTACAGAACCGTGATTGCCTGAATCAACAGAACGCTCCCGGTGATCACCAGCCCCGCATAGACCGCCATCGCAAATCGACCCGGGGTCAATCGCCGCGTGATGCGGCTGCCGATGACGATCGCGACGACGACCGCTGGCAGAGACAGCAGGTAAAGGCGCGTGACCGAGGCCGTCCAGAGCCCGACGGCCGAATACCCGAGCATCCCGATGGCGCTGGCGGGCAGGAAATAGCCCTGCAACGTCGCGCGGAATTCCCCGGGAGACCAGCCGCGCATGGACCCGTACATCGCCAGCGGCGGCCCGTTCATCCCGTAGGCTCCGCCAAGCACGCCGGCCACGAACCCGAACATCCAGGCGAAGCGGTCGGTCGACAGGCGCCAGTCCCGGCTCCGCAGCGACTGTATCGAGAACAGGATGATGACAACCGCCAGCACGGCCTTGACGACCGGCTCGGGGACCCGTATCAGCAGCAGCAGTCCGGCGGGAATGCCCGCCAGCGTCGAGGCAATCAGCCACGCGGCGCTGCGAAGCTGGACGTGCCTCCACTCCTGAACGACGACGACGGCCGCGACGGTGATTGAGACGAGCGCCGCCACGGGCGCGGCGACCTTCACGGGAATCACGAGCGCGAGCAGCGGGACGGCGACGAGCGCTTCGCCGAAGCCGAGTGTCGAGCGAACCAGCGTCGCGACGAACAGAATGGCGACGACTTGAAAGATCAAAACGCGGGGAGTTCGGCGACCTCGGCGAGGCGCGGATGCCGGCGGTCGCGGTCCGAAAGAATCGGCGACGAGACCGGCCAGATGATGCCAATCGCCGGGTCGTCCCACGCGATGCCGATCTCACTCGAGGAATCGTAGATGTCGGTGCACTTGTACTCGACCTGCGCGATGTCGCTGACGACCGCGAATCCGTGCGCGAAGCCCTTCGGGATGTACGCCTGCTTGAAGTTGTCGGCCGAGAGGTTCACGCCGACCCACTTGCCGAACGTCGGCGAGCCGCGGCGCACGTCGACGGCGACGTCGAAGATCTCGCCTTCGATGACGCGAATGAGTTTGCCCTGCGGATGCCGAAGCTGCAGATGAAGTCCGCGGACGGTGCCGCCCGCCGAACGCGAGTGGTTGTCCTGGACGAACGGCTCGGTGATGCCGCCGTCACGGTACTTTCCCGCGTGATACGTCTCGAGGAAGAACCCGCGGCGATCCTGGTGTACGTCCGGCTCGATGATGATCACGCCGGGAATACCGGCCGGCACGAACTTCACGATCAGGTTCCCTGCTCGACGAGGTGGCGCAGGTACTGGCCGTACGCGCTCGACGCCATCGGCTTGGCCAGCTTCAACACGTCGCCGGCGCTGATGTAGCCGAGGCGGTAGGCGATCTCCTCGAGGCATGCGACCATCAGTCCCTGCCGCTCTTCGACGGCCTGGATGTAATTGGCCGCCTGCATCAGCGACTCGTGCGTGCCGGTGTCGAGCCACGCGATGCCGCGGGCAAGACGCTCGACCGAGAGCTGTCCACGTTCGAGGTAATCGCGGTTCACGTCGGTGATCTCGAGCTCTCCGCGCGGGGACGGCTTCAGCGACGCGGCGATGTCGACGACGCGATTGTCGTAGAAGTAGAGGCCCGTGACGGCGAGCGACGACCTCGGTTTCTCCGGCTTCTCCTCGAGGCTTACCGCGCGTCCCTGCTGATCCAGCTCGACGACGCCGTATCGCTCGGGGTCCCGGACCTGATAGCCGAAGACGGTCGCACCTTTCTCGCGTGCCGCGGCGTTGCGCAGGTAGTCGGTGAAATGCGCGCCGTAGAAGATGTTGTCGCCGAGCGCGAGCGCCACGCGGTCGCGGCCGATGAACCGGCGTCCGATGATGAACGCCTGCGCGAGGCCGTCCGGGCTCGGCTGCGCTTCGTACTCGACGTTCAGGCCGAGCTCGGCGCCGCTGCCGAGCAGCCGCCGGAAGCCGTCCTGCTCGTGCGGCGTGGTGATGACGAGGACGTCGCGGATCCCGCTGAGCATCAGCGTGGACAGCGGGTAGTAGATCATCGGCTTGTTGTAGATCGGCATCAGCTGCTTGCTGACGGCGCGCGTCAGCGGATGCAGCCGCGATCCGGTTCCACCGGCCAGGATGATCCCTTTAAGCATTACGAGCCCAATCCGAGCCGCCCGCGATCGTAGCGGCCCTTCTGCACGCCTTCGCACCAGTCGCGATGCTCGAGATACCAGCGCGCCGTCTCTCGCAGGCCGTCCTCGAACCTGTGGCGCGGCTCCCAGCCGAGCTCACGGCGGATCTTCGTCGCGTCGATGGCATAACGGCGATCGTGCCCGGGTCGATCCGGCACGAACGTCTTCAGCGTCCTGCGGCCCTGTTCCTGCGGACGCAGGGCGTCGAGCGCGTCGCAGATCGCGTCGACGACCTGCAAATTCGTGCGCTCGTTGCCGCCGCCGATATTGTACTTCTCGCCGACGCGCCCTTTCGCGAGCACGAGCAGCAGTCCCGCGCAGTGATCGTCGACGTGGAGCCAGTCGCGGACGTTCGCGCCGTCGCCGTAAATCGGCAGCGGCCGGCCGTCGAGCGCGTTCAGCACCATCAGCGGTATGAGCTTCTCGGGAAACTGCCGTGGGCCGTAGTTGTTCGAGCAGTTCGTGATGAGCACCGGCAGCTTGAAGGTGTGGAAGTAGGCGCGGACGAGATGATCGGCCGACGCCTTGCTCGCGGCGTAGGGCGAGTTGGGCGCGTACGGCGTCTCCTCGCTGAACAGGCCTTCGGGCCCGAGCGTGCCGTAGACCTCGTCGGTCGACACGTGAAGAAACCGTCCCGTCCTGAACTTTCGCGCGGCCTCGAGCAGAACGAGCGTGCCGACGATGTTCGTGTCGATGAA
>DATNBT010000420.1:0-9127 GCA_035571855.1 Vicinamibacterales bacterium | reverse complement strand
AGGATCGCGTCGTCGATCGTCGCCGTTGCGGCGCGGGGCGGCAGCAGAGGCAGCACGCGAGTCGAGATCCACGACGCGATGCCGCCGCTGTAGCGTCCGCTGTCGTCGAGCCGGATCGCGAACAGGTCCCGTGCGAGCGTTTCAGCCGTCGCGCTGTCCGTCGTCCCGACGGACGCCAGACGCGCAACCAGCGCGAGGGCGCCCTGAAACTGCGCGAGCGCCACTGTGCCGCGCGCGGAATCGAGCGCCGTGAGCTTCTCCGCCTGCTGCGCCGCCGCGGCATAGAGCGGCAGTGTGCGCACGCCCATGCGTTCGAGCGTCAGCATCAGGACGGGGTACGACCCGAACCCATGGGCCGCCGCCACGGCCTCGTCGCTCGCCCCGGCACTGGCGACGCGTTCGACGAAGCTGAAGAGATCGAGCCGGCGCTCGCGTTCGCGGGCGGGATGCGCGAGGACCGCCTCGGCGAGCCACGCGACGTCGGCAGGCTGGTCACCCGCGGACCCGGAATCGTCGAAGACTTTCTGCCAGAAGCCCGCCGTCCGCAGGCCGCCGCCGTCGACGTCGGCGGTGTTTCGCAGCCGCCCGAAGAACTGCGCGAGGTCGGCGGGCGGGCGCACGAACGGCGCCGCGATCACTTCCCATTCGGGAAACGCACGGCGCACGAGCGAGGCGAGACGCTTCAGCGAGTCGGCGCCGGCATTCGGCCCCGCCGTCATCGACAGCGTCGCCGCATCCAGGTGCGACAGCAGATCGAAGAGGTACGCCGCGCGCCCGCGATCGACTTCAAGCAGCGACGGCACGAACCGATCGGTGCGATCCAGCTTTTCGCCCGCTATCGCTTCCCACGATGCGGCAGCCGCGTCGCCGCCGGGAACGATCAGTTTTCCGCCGTGAATGCGGAGGCTCTCGCCGAATGCCGCGAACTGCGCGGGCGACCGCTCGGCAATCCGCGACAGCAGCGCCGGATGGCTCGCGAAGAAGTCGAGCGTCTCGTCGTCCATGCCCGCGAGGGCGTAGCAGACCAGCGCGGCGCTGCGATCGCCGAGAATCGCCGCGGCGAGATCGTCGCGCCCGACCGTCCGGTGGAAGACGGCCTGGCTCCAGACCGCGGCCGTCAACGGCACGGGAACGTCGTCGTGTCTGTCGGCGGAATTCGCTGAGGCGAGAAAGGCCGCGATGCGGCGGCGCATCGGCTCGTTCGTGTACGGACCGAGCTGCGGCCACGAGTACACGACGCGGATCGCCTCGGCCATGAAGCGGGCGCGATCCGGCGCCGGGGAGATGGGGATGACTTCCGCGAGCGCGGCAGTGCCGCCGCGCACCGGAACATCTTCAGAGAGAGCAGATCCCGCGGCGGAAGCCGCCGCGGGAATCGAGAGAAGCAGCGAGACGACGAGGAGCGCGGTTACTTTTGACCGGCCCGCCATCCCGCGGCGCCTGCTTCGTATGTTTCTCGAACCACCTTCGAATACGGCACCGGGCTCACGACGACGCGAACTTCGAGCTGTTTGTGGCGCTCGACGGTCGCCTTCTTGGTGCCGCCGTTCTCTTCGCCCCAGACGAGCACGAGCTCGTCGCCGGTCTTGACGTCCGGATCGACGATGCCGAGCGAGAGGAACGAGCGCTCGTTGTAGCTGTAGCCGGCGAACATCGAGAAGCCGACGTTCTTGCTGCCCTTCCTGATCGCGTCGTACGAGGACGAGCCGTAGTTGGTCAGCGGCATATCGAGGAACTTGAACGGGTCGCCCATGTCGAGCAGCGACTTGAACACCTTGAGCACGTCGTCGGCATTCCACGCGAACGTGACCTTGTGGCGCTGCGGCGTCTTCGACATCTTCTCGAGCGGCTCCCTCCCGATGAAGTCGTGATCGAACTTCACGAACGGTCCGTACCCGAGCTCGTACGGGTTCGTGTAGTAGTCCTCGATGTTGTTCGACACGAAACTGCCGGCCAGCGAGCCCGTCGCCTCGTAGCCGTTCGCGGGCAGCCACTCGCGGTACGCCTTCAGCTTGTCGCCGGTGTAGATGGCGGGGAGCGGCGAGGGAATCCAGCCCGACTCGAGCGTGTTCGACGGATACGCGCGGCTGCCGACCTGGCGCAGCCCGAAGTCCCTGCCGGCTTCGATGATGGCCGCGCGAATCTCTTCGCGCTCCTCGTACGGCCCCCAGATCTCGAGACCGGGCGCACCCGCCATGCCGTGACGCAGCGCTCGTACTTCCTTGCCCTTGATCCTGATGCGATCCATGTTGAAGAACTTGATGTCGGCCACGGGACCGCCATTCAGCTTCTCAATCACGTACTTCGCGTTCGGACCCTGAATCTGGTAGCGGTAGTGCCGGCGGGTGACCGCCTTGCCGCCGGTGATGGACGGCGAACGCTCGTCGCGCGTCGTCTTCACGTCGAAGCCCCCGGTTTCGGCGTGGAACTGAATCCAGTTCGCGGCCGGCGCGCGGCCGACGTAGAGCAGCTTGTTCTGTTCGAGGTGGAAGAGGATGCCGTCGCCGATGACGTGGCCGTACGGCGTGCACGGGGCGAACTGCTTGGCGCGGTCGACGGGAAACTTCGCGAAGCTGTTGGTGGCCAGATGGGAGAAGAGCTTCAGCGCGTCGGGGCCCTCGACCAGCTGCTCCGCCATGTGATGCGACTGGTCGAAGAGCACGCAGCTGTCGCGCCACGCTTTCTGCTCGTCACGCCAGTTCGAGTATTCCGAAGGAACGACCGGGTAGACGTACGCGCCGATCTGCGAATTGCGGAGCATGGCGACCGCATTGCCGCCGGCCGCCTGCAGAACACCTTCCAAACCTTTCTGGCTCATGATTTTGAGTATCCTCGTGTGAATGACGACCGCCTAATTTATCACCGGCGCCTGTCCAGAGTCGATGCACAATACCCCGATGACGAAACACCTTTCCGCCACGCTCGCGCTTCTCGCGGCCACGCTGCTGACGGCCGCCCCCGCCGTGATGGGACAGACCAAGGGCTTCGTCCCCGGCAGAACGCCTGACGGCCAGCCGGATCTCCGCGGCATGTGGGTCAACTTCGACAGCACGCCGTTCGAGGCGCCGCCGGCCGCGGGCCAGTCCAACGGCGCGCCGATTCCCAGCGCGCCCGGTGTGAACCCGCCGTCGTTCTGGGCCGATCACAACAGCCCCATGAAGGCGCCGCGTCGATCGATGGTCGTTGATCCGCCTGACGGCCGCGTGCCGGTGATGAAGTGGGCGGAAGACAAGCGCGCCTACGATCTCGATCACGTCCAGGATTCCGAAGTGCATCAGACGTCGTGGGAACGCTGCATCACGCGCGGCATGCCCGCGGGCATGTTCCCGGCGGGTTACAACAACGCCTACGAGTTCATCCAGACTCCCGGGTATGTCGTGATCCGCTACGAGATGATCCACAACGCGCGGATCATTCCGATCGACGGCCGCCCGAAGCTGAACGCGAAGATCAGGCAGTGGGACGGCGAGCCGCGCGGACGCTGGGAAGGGAACACGCTCGTCGTCGAGTCGAGCAACTACAACGACAAGGGCATGATCGCGACGAGCGCGGCGACGCAGCGCATCCGCGGCATCCCGCAGACCGACGCGCTGCACGTCGTGGAGCGCTTCACGCCGGTGGATGCGAACACGATCATGTACCGGGCGACCATCGAGGACAAGAACGTCTACACGGCGCCGTGGACCGTGGAGATTCCGCTGACGCGTGATCCGAAGTACGTGATCTACGAGTATTCGTGCCAGGAAGGCAACTACGCGACACCGAACATTCTCGCGGGCGGCCGCCAGGCTGAACGCGAAGCGGCGGGCGCGACGAGGCCCTAGGCTCCGGCCTCTAGCCTCTGACCGAATAGCCTTTCTTTTCGAGCACCGCGCGCACGCGGTCGCGGAGATCGCCCTGCAGTTCGACGGCGCCGTCCAGCACGGCGCCGCCGGTTCCGCACGCACGCTTCAGTTCCTGCGACAGCTCTTTGAGGAAATTCGAATTCCGCGGAAGGCCGTCGACGACGGTGACGGTCTTTCCGCCGCGGCCTTTCTTTTCCATCCGGAGCTTCGCGGTGATCTTGAGCGGGACCGGCTGATCGAACTGCCTGCTGCACTGGCAGTTGTCTTTCGGCCAGCCGCAGTCGGGGCACATCGCGCCGACGCCGGTGGAGTAGACGAGCCGTCCCTTGTCGCTCACGCCTGACATGATGCTTGAAATCCTGTTTGAAGACGAGTGGCTGCTCGCCGTCGACAAGCCGGCGGGCCTGGTCGTGCACCCGACATATAAGAATGTTGCCGGCACGCTGCTCGACGAGCTGCGCGCGCGCGAACCGCATGCCACGCTGTCGGTCGTCAGCCGCCTCGACAAGCTCACCTCCGGCATCGTCCTGATTGCGAAACACGCCGGCGTCCACGCCGCGCTCCAGCGCGCCTGGCCGTCGGCGCGGAAGCAGTACCTCGCGCTCGTCGACGCCGTGGTCGACGTGGAGACGGGCGAGATCGATCTCCCGCTCGGCACCGATCCCGCGGATCGCCGTCGCAGGATCGTGCGGGCCGACGGCGCGCCGAGCCTCACGCGCTTCGAGCGGCTGGTGTTCGACGGCCGGCGATCGCTGCTGCGCTGCGAGCCGCAGACAGGCCGGCGTCACCAGATTCGCGTGCATCTTGCCGCGCGGGGATGGCCGATCGCCGGCGACGCCGCCTACGGGGCGGCCGTCGACGGATTTCCCCGGCAGGCGCTGCACGCCTGGCGCCTGTCCCTGCGGCATCCCGTGACGCAGGCGCCGATTGACGTGTCAACTACACGTGTAGTAGATCTATCTACGCGTTTAGGAGACACATGGCCCTACCGAAGCTGACGAAGATCGAACACCGGCTCATGGACGCGATGTGGCGCCTCGGTCCGGCGTCGGTCCGGGAGATTCAGGAAGCGCTGCCGGCGAAGAACCGCCCCGCCTACACCACCGTTCAGACGATGGTGTACCGGCTCGAGGCGAAAGGCGCGGTGAGGCGGGTCAAGAAGATCGGCAACGCGCACGTCTTCGAAGCGGCGATCTCGCGCCAGTCCGCGCAGCGGCGGCTCGTCGACGACCTGCTCGCGTTCTTCGGCGGAAAAATACAGCCGGTGATGGCGCACCTCGTCGAGTCAGGCCGGCTGTCGCTCGACGACGTCAAAGAGGCGGAGAAGACGCTGAAGAAGCTGTCGCGAAAGGACGGAGAGAGATGACGGCGGCCCTCGTCAACCACCTGTGGCAGTCGACGCTCGCGGCCGCGCTGGCCTGGGTGGCCGCGCTCGTTCTCTCTCGCGCGCGCGCGAAATCGCGGCACGCGGTGTGGCTGGCCGCCTCGCTGAAGTTCCTGCTGCCGATCGGCCCGCTGCTGACATTCGCGACCGCTGCGCGGTGGCGGCCCGTGCTCGCGGTGTCGTCGGTGCCGTTCGCGCTGGCGGCGGATCCGAGAATTCAGTTCCTTGCGCCCGCGCCGATACGCGCCGCCGTGCATCAACCGCTCGATGCCGCCGCCGGCCGGTTCGCCGGCGCGATGCCGATGGCGCTCCTGTCGCTCTGGATCGCCGGCGCTGTCGTGATGCTCGCGACGTGGATCGTGCGCAGGCGCCGCGTGTCGCGCCTGATTCGCGCCTCGGCGGTGGCCCACTCAGGATCGATCGTCGACACGCTCCGGACGCTCGAACGCAGGTTCGGCGTCCGCCGTCCCATCAGGCTCGCGATGTCGCCGGCCGGCGCGCTCGAACCCGGCGTCTGGGGCGTCGTGAACCCGACGCTCGTGTGGCCCGAACGGATCGGCGATCACCTGACGCCCGAGCAGGTCGAGGCGATCGTCGCGCACGAAGTCATGCACGTGAAGCGCGCGGACAATCTCGCGGCGATGCTGCACATGGCGGTGCAGACGCTGTTCTGGTTCCATCCGATGGTCTGGTGGATCGGGACGCGGCTCGTCGACGAACGCGAGCGGGCATGCGACGAGGCGGTCCTCGCCGCCGGCAGCCGGCCTGAAGCGTACGCCGAAAGCATCCTCACAACCTGCCGCCTTTATCTCGCGTCGCCGATCGCGTCGTTCAGCGGCGTGACGGGCGCCGATCTCCGGAAAAGGATCGAACGCATCATGACGAACGACGCGGTCCGCTCCCTCAGCCTGTGGAGACGCTGCCTGCTCGCGACCGTCGGCGTCGCGGCGATCGTCATCCCGGCGATCGTCGGCGTGCGCGTGCAGTCCGTTCTCGCGCAGCAGTTCACGACGCCGCCGACGGCGGCGTTCGACGTGACGTCGGTGAAGCCGAACAACTCCGGCTCCGGCTTAATCTCGATGATGCCGGCGGCCAACGGCGGGTTCCAGGCGATCAACGTCACGCTCGGTTTCATGATTCGCACCAGCTATCGCGTGCAGGACAATCAGATCGTCGGCGGGCCGTCGTGGATCTTCGCCGATCGTTTTGACGTGCTCGGTACCGGAACGGCGCCCGGCAAAGACGGTATGCCTCTCGAGAAATTCAAGTCGCTCCTGGCCGATCGTTTTCACCTCGCCATGCATGTCGAGCAGCGCGAGCTGCCGATCTACGCGCTCGTGACGGCGACTCGCGACGGCAAGCCGGGCGAGCATCTGAAGCCGGCGGCGGTCGATTGCGCGGCGGAAGCGGCCGCGGCTCGCGGCCGAGGACCGGCGGCGCCACCCGCGCCCGGGCAGACGCCGCGCTGCGGCGTCGGTCTCGGTCCCGGTTCGTTCACGATGGGCGGCCAGCCCATGTCGACCGTCGCGATGCAGCTCTCACGGGTTGTCGGACGCATCGTCGTCGACAAGACCAATCTTCCAGGCGGCTACGACCTGACGCTTACCTACCAGCCGGATCCCGGGCTCGTCGGCCGAGGCGATCTGCCGCCGCTGCTCAATGGCGCGGCGCCCTCATTTCCCGATCGTCCGTCAATCTTCGTGGCGCTCCAGGAACAGCTCGGGCTGAAGCTCGAGTCGACGAAAGGACCCGTCGACGTGCTCGTGATCGACCGCGCGGAGAAGCCGACGTCGGATTAGGCCAGGCCAACCGGTCCTTATATATAGCCGTCGAACTACAGCCCGCCTGACGCTGGAACCAACCAGGGTCCCCGCCGGAGTACTGGAGGCGGGGAGTGCGTTAACCGCAAGCCAAGTCGGTCGTTAAGGTGTCAAAAGGGAAACGGGCTGCCGAACCCGGTATGCTGGCGCGTCGTCCAATCGGGGCGTGAATTTGCGAATGAAAAAACTGCTCATTGCCGTTGTCCTGCTCGCCAGCACCCACCGTTTGCTGGCTGGGGGCGAACACTCGGGCCAGGTCACTTTTGGGGAATTGCCCGTGCCCGGTGCTACCGTGACGGCGACGGCTGGGGATAAGAAGCTCGTGACCGCGACGGACGAGTCGGGTGTCTTCAAGCTGCCTGAAGCGACGCCGGGCGTCTGGACCCTGAAAGTCGAGATGCTCGGCTTCGAACCGGTGACGCGCGACATCACAGTCACAACCGAACCGCAGCCGTCGGCATGGACGCTCGCGCTGAGGCCGTTCGACGAGATCACGCGCGGAGTGCCACGACCCGCCCCGAGCAGCCCGCAGTCTTCCACCGCCAGTCCTTCCCAAAGCACCAACGGTCGTGGCGGCGCGCCGTCAACCGCCCAGGGACGAGGCAACGGCTTTCAGCGCGCCGGCGTCACGGCGACGCCTAACGCCGCGCGGCCGCTTCCCGACGAACCCGCGGAGCCGCAGCAGGCGCAGAACGCGCAGGACGGCTTCCTTATCAATGGCAGCGTGAACAACGGCGCGGCCTCGCCGTTCGCGCAGGCCGCGGCGTTCGGCAACAACCGCCGCGGACGCGGTTCGCTCTTCAACTACCAGCTCGCGGTCATCGAAGGCAATTCGGCGTTCGACGCCGCGCCGTTCGCATTCAACGGCCAGCCGGTGGTGAAGGCCGACTACAACGACCTGCACATGAACGGGACGTTCGGCGGCCCGCTGCGCTTCCGTCACTTCATGCCGCAGCGCGGGCCGAACGTCTTTCTCGGCTACCAGCACGGCGACGATCACAACGCGACGACGCAGCCCGGCCTCGTGCCGACGTCGCTCGAGCGCGCCGGCGATTTCTCGCAGGACGCGATTCGCATCGTCGACCCGCTGACGGGACGCCCGTTCGCCGGCAACATCATCCCGGCCTCGCGCATCAGTCCGCAGGCGTCCACGCTGCTGTCGCTCTATCCGCTGCCGACGTACAGCAGCCCGGGCTTCAACTACCAGGCCGCGCTGACGAACTTCGTCCGCACCGATCAGTTCACGTCGCGCGTGACGCAGCCGATCAACAACCGCAATCAGCTGATCGGGCTGTTCGCCTATCAGAACATCCGCACGCAGCAGACGACGTTTTTCGGTTTCAACGACGAGAGCACCGTGTCCGGCGTGGACACGTCGCTGCAGTGGACGCGGCGCATCAACCAGTTCCTCACGATCCGCCCGCGCGTGCAGTACCAGGAGCTCACGAACACCGCGACGCCGTATTTCGCGAACCGCGTCAACGTATCGGGACTCGCCGGGATCAACGGCAACAACCAGGAGCCCGCGAACTGGGGCCCGCCGGGCCTCGCGTTCTCGACGTTCACGGCGCTGAACGACGCCGTGCCGAATTTCACCCGCAACCGCAGCTACGGCGGCGGCGCGGAGGCGTACTACAGCCACGGCCGTCACAACTTCACCTTCGGCGGCGACCTGCGGCGCAACGCCGTCGATGTCGAGTCGCAGCAGAACCCGCGCGGGTCGTTCTCGTTCAACGGGGCGCTCACCGGTTCCGACTTCGCGGACTTCCTGCTCGGACTGCCGAGCACGAGCGCGATTGCGACCGGCAACGCCGACAAGAATCTTCGCGCCTATTCATCGGATCTCTACATCACCGACGACTGGCGCTTCAGCCCGACGCTGACGATGCAGATCGGCGCGCGGTGGGAGTACGAGTCTCCGTACACGGAAGTCCTCGGCCGGCTGGTGAATCTGCAGGTGGCGCCGGGATTCGCGAGCGCGGCGCCGGTCATCGGCAACGATCTCATCGCGCCCGATCGCTCTGGCATTCAGCCGCGCGTCGCCATCGCGTGGCGGCCGATTCCCGGATCGTCGCTCG
>DATNBT010000419.1:0-3116 GCA_035571855.1 Vicinamibacterales bacterium | reverse complement strand
CGCGGCGGTGCCCGGCGACTTCGACGCGATGATGCGAATCAGCTCGTCGTCGTTGACGACGTCCCTGTCGTCGATGCCGGTGATGGTGTCGTACGGCTTCAGTCCCGCGCGCTCGCCCGGCGAGCCGTCGCTGACATCCTGCACGAGCGCGCCGCGCGACACCGGCAGCTTCAGCGACTCCTGCAGATCGGGATCGATGTCGCGAAGGCCGACGCCGATGTAGCCGCGGCTCACGTGTCCGCGCGCGCGCAGCTGCGGCAGAATCGCCGTCGCGGTGTTGATCGGCACCGCGAAACCGATGTTGCTGGCGCGCGAGCTGATCGCCGCGTTGATCCCGATCACCTCGCCGCGGCTGTTGATCAGCGGACCGCCGCTGTTGCCGAAATTAATCGCCGCGTCCGTCTGGATGTAGTTGTCGAGGCTCGCGTCGAAGAGCTTCCGCCCGAGGAAGCTGACGACGCCGACGGTGACCGAGTGTTCGTAGCCGAGCGGGTTGCCGATCGCGCAGACCCACTCGCCCATGCGGAGCGCCGACGAATCGCCGAGCGGCGCGACGGGAAGGCCGCTCTCGCCGTCGATCTTGATGAGCGCGATGTCCGTGTCCGGATCGCCGCCGATGACGCGCGCCTTGAGGCTGCGCCCGTCCGACAGCTTCACCGTGATGCGCTCCGCCTTGTCGATGACGTGGTGGTTCGTCAGGATGCTGCCGTCGGCGTCGATGATGAAGCCGGTGCCTTCGCCGCGCCGGGCCGGATCGGTGTCGCCGCGCTTCGGCTGCACGGAATCGAACGGCGCATCGAACAGCTCGGGGCCGTCGTCGTCACCGTCGGACTTGCCGTGGCCGCGGCGGCCCTTCGCCTTGCTCGTGGCGTCGATGTTCACGACGGCGGGGTTCACGCGCGCGACGACGTCGGCGAAGTTGACCATCGGTCCGCCGGCCATCGGACGCGACGCGACGAGCCGCCGCGTGTCGTGATCGCCGGGACCGGCGGTGACCAGGGATCTCGTGATGCCGCCGGCGAAGATGGTGCCGACGAAAAACGCCACGGCGGCCGTCAGACCGGCCGACACGTACGCAAACGGACGCGCGCTCATTGACCGTCCATTATAAGAGCGCGAAACGCCTCTTCATCGAGCGTTTCGATCCCGAGTTTCTGCGCTTTTTCGAGCTTGCTCCCCGCCTCGTCGCCGACGACGACAAATGCGGTTTTCTTACTGACCGACCCCGCCACCTTCGCGCCGAGCGCTTCGAGCGCCGCCGTCGCCTCTTCGCGCGACATCGACTTCAAGGTGCCGGTGACCACCACGGTTTTTCCCGCCAGCTTCCCTGACGGCACGGCCGCCGGCTCGGGCGCCCGGCTGTCCATGTTCACGCCGGCGTGTTTCAGCTTTGTGACAAGCGCCTGGTTGCGCGGCTCGTCGGCGAAGCTGCGGACCGAGGCCGCGAGCACCGGCCCGATCTCCGGCGTCTCCTGCAGCTGCTCCACCGTCGCCGCCATCAGCCGGTCCATCGTCCGGAAGTACCGCGCGAGCGTGGCGGCGGCCTTCTCGCCGACGTGACGGATGCCGAGCGCGTAGACGAGCCGCGAGAGATCGTTCGACCTGCTGCGCTCGATCTGCGCGATCAGGTTCGCCGCGGACTTCTTGCCCATCCGCTCGAGGCCGGCCACCTGCTCGACGGTGAGGTGATACAGGTCGGCGTAGTCGTGGACGACGCTCTTCGACATGAACTGCTCGACGAGCGACTCGCCCAGCCCTTCGATGTTCATTGCCGAGCGCGACGCGAAGTGCTCGAGGCCGCGGCGCAGGCGCGCCGGGCAGGACGTGTTCTCACAGCGCCAGACAACCTCTTCTTCGTCGCGCACCAGCGTGCTGCCGCACACCGGGCATTCCGTGGGCATGACGAACGGCTGCGACTCCGCCGGACGCAGGTTGGTGACCGGCGCGACGACGCGGGGAATCACGTCGCCGGCTTTCTCGACGACGACGGTGTCGCCGTCGCGCACGTCCTTGCGCGCGATGTCCTCGGCGTTGTGCAGCGTCGCCATCGAGATCGTCGAGCCCGCGAGAAACACGGGCTCGAGAATCGCGTACGGCGTCACGGCCCCGGTCCGGCCCACGTTGACGGCAATCCTCAGCAGCTTCGTGTGCGCCTGCTGCGCCGGAAACTTGAACGCCGTCGCCCATCTCGGGAACTTGGCCGTCGCGCCCAGCTTCGCGCGCAGCGCCAGGTCGTCGACTTTGATGACGACGCCGTCGGTGTCGAAGTTGAGCGTCCGCCTCTTCTCGGCCCACTCGTCGCAGAACGCGACGAGCTCGTCGACGCCGTCGCAGCGCTTCCAATGCGACTCGACGGGCAGGCCCCACGCGACCATCGCCTTCAACGTCCCGCTGTGCGAGCCGAGCGCGACGACTTCAGGCGGCCGGCGTTCGACGTCTTCATCTGTCACCACCTGATAGGTGAACGCGCTGAGGCCGCGCCTGGCGACCGGCGCCGGATCCACGTTCCGCATGGTGCCGGCCGCGGCGTTGCGCGGGTTCGCGAACAGCGGCTCCCCCGCGGCTTCACGCTCGCGGTTCATCCTCTCGAACGCGGCGCGGGAGAGATAGACCTCGCCGCGGATTTCGACGCTGCCCTTCGGGCCGTTCCTGAGCGACAGCGGGATCGCGCGGATCGTCCGGACGTTATGCGTCACGTCTTCGCCGCGCGAGCCGTCGCCGCGGGTGGCGCCGCGCACGAGGCGGCCGTCCTCGTAGGTGAGCGCGATGCTGAGGCCGTCGATCTTCATCTCCGCGACGTAGGCGATCTTCGAGTCGCCGGCGCCCGCGCCTTTTCTCACCCGCTCGTCGAACGCGCGCAGCTCGTCCTCGTTGTACGCGTTGTCGAGGCTGAGCATCGGCACCTTGTGCTCGACGGTCGCGAAGCCTTCGACCAGGCGTCCGCCCACGCGCTGCGTGGGTGAATCCACGGTGACGAGATCGGGGTTGTCGGCCTCGAGGCGCTCGAGCTCGTGCAGCAGCCTGTCGAACTGCTCGTCCGAGATCTCGGGCGCGCTATGGATGTAGTACTGCTCTTCGTGGTGGCGGATCTGTTTCCGGAGCTCGAGGATGCGTTC
>DATNBT010000418.1:0-5314 GCA_035571855.1 Vicinamibacterales bacterium | reverse complement strand
TGCCGGGTTGAATCTTGTACGCCTTCGCACCGGCCGTTCCGCTGCCCTCCCAGTACTGCACGAGCACGTACGCCGCGTTTTCGCCCAGGATGTACTGCAGGTCGCGCGCGAACTGCGTGCCGAACGGCAGGACAACAGGCGGCGAGACGACGCGGTTCGCGTCGATGTGCGCGAGATTCGCGAGGCCCGACGTGCTCAACGAGGCGATGCCGCCGATGATGAGGCCGCCCACGCCGTCCGGCCACGGACCGCTGAGGATGTCGCCGACGCCGAAGTCGGCCGGCGAGCCGTCGGTGAGCGTCAGCGTTTCGACCGCCATCGCCGTCGCGGTTGCCGCCGGCACCGTGACGCGGTACGCCGTTCGCGGCGCCGTCGACAGGGTGACGTTGTCGTAGTGGCTCGCGACGACCGTAATCGATCCGTCGTCCTGCACGAGCGGCGACGTCGTGTTCGTCGCGTGCGGATACGCGGAACGGCCCGACGTCAGATCGAAACGGCTGACCACCATGCCGAGCGTCGCGTCGATGCCGACGAGGTCCGCCCTGTTCGCGTTGCTCAGCTTCTCGACGACGAACAGGATGCCGTCGGGGTGCAGCGCGATCTCGCTGAAGCGGCCGAACGTCTCAGGATGCGTGTATTCCCACGAGACCTCGCCCGACGGTCCGTCGATCCGGCGAATCACTTCGTTCATCTGGTAACAGCACGACGGTCTGCTGCTCGACACCAGCATGATGATGCCGCCGCGATCGTCCGGCACGATCTGGCGCACCGGCCGGTAGCCGCCGAACGTGGGGTCCGCCGGCAGCTCGTACGTCCACAGCTCGCGGCCGTCCGCCGTCACGGCTCGGACTTTCGTCGGCAGCGCCGTGGTGCCCTGGTTCAGGAAGTAGGGGCCGCGTTCGACGAAGAAGAGTGACGGCGCGAACCTGCCGGCGGCGGCGTTCGGCACGGCCCGGATCACCTCGCGCACTCCTGGCGTGAGCAGCGGTTGCGGATTCGGCAGCGCGGCGAGTCCCCACAACGTCGTGCCGTCGGGCGGCGTGGCATCCGCGTCGAGCACGGCCACCGACGTCTGCGCGGACAGCCCGCTTCGCGTGAACGTCAACGTCGCCGCGCCCGCCGCGAGGGCATGAACCGCCGGCACACCCGCATCGACCGAGACGACGGCGACGGCGGGCGAACTGCTCGTCCACGTTCCTCCAGACACCGCGCGGCCGCGATCGTCGGCGATCGCGAGCGGCTGCACGTCGCCCGCGAACAGGCTGAGCATCGCCGGACTCACCGTCACCGACGCCGGCTCGACGTCGGCAACGAGGAGCGACACATTCTTCGTCGTCGTTCGGCCGGCGACGTCGGTCGCCACGACGGCCACGACGTTCGTGCCGTCCTGCAGGGGAACGGGGCAACTGAAGTTCTGACCGGTAATCGCCGCAGGCTGCCCGACACAGGCGACGCTGCTCGTGCCCGAGAGGCCGTCGACGGCGCTGCCCCTGAGCACGACGCTCGACGTCCCGGGCGGGAACACCGCCGTCGCCTTTGGACCGTAGACGCTGACCGCTGGTCCCGTGAGATCGACGTTCACCAGGACCGTCATCGTCGCCGTCACGCCGTTCTGATCGATCGCGCGTCCGGTGACTCTGATCGCCGCGCCGCTGAACGCAATTGTCTGCGGAGATGTACATGACACCACCGGCGCATCTGTCTGCGTGCACGCGAACGTGACCGAGACGTTGCTGTTGTTCCAGCCGAAGGCGTTGGGCAGCGGCGAGACCGACGCGCTGATACGCGGACCGTTCACGGAGAACCAGCGGCCGTTGCTCACCTGACCCGACACCGTGACGACCACAGGGCCACTCGTCGCCGACGCCGGCACGACGGCGGAAATGGACGTGTCGGTCCAGCTCGTCACGGCCGCGGCCGCGCCGTTGAACGTGACGCCGCCGGACGCCTGCGTCGCACCGAAGTGCGTTCCGGTGATGACAACGACCTGTCCGGCGGGACCACCCTCCGGCGCAATCGCCGCGATCACCGGCGGCACGACGATCGTGAACGGCACGCTGTTGCTGGCGACTCCGTTGACTCGCACGCCGACGGGCCCTGACGGAACAGCGGGCGGCACGACGGCGACGATCGCCTCGTCGGTCCAGCTGTCGACGACCGCGGCGTAGCCGCTGAACGTGGCGATGGAGGACGGCTGCACCGGGCCGAAATGGCTTCCGATGATGGTGACGAGCTGCCCCGCCACGCCGGACGCCGGCGCAATCGACGCGATCTCCGGGGGCGGATGCGACGTGTCGACGGCCGTCGCCATGTCGGCGGCCACTTCACCGGCGCTCAATGCACGACGGTAGATTCGGACTTCGTCCATACGTCCCGTCGTCCAGCGGCCGATCTCGAGCGGCTGATGGCTTGGCGCGAGCGACCCCGAAGCGCGCCGCGCCGCTGCTTCGGCTCCATTGATGTACAGGCGAATGTTCGCGCCGTCGTACGTGAGCGCGACATGCGCCCACACATCCGCGGACATCAGCGGCGCCGCTCGCAGCGGGACGTCGACGCCGTCGAGCCGCGCGTAGAAATCCAGCGCGCCTCCGATACTCTGCAGCGCCACGATCGGATTTGCCCCCGGCTGATCATCGGAGCTGCGTGCGAACAACATCGGCCGGTCATCGCCGGACAGCTGCACCCAGCTCTCGAATGTGAACGCGTCCGTCAGCGCAATCGACGCAGCCGCCGGCACCATGACGCCCGCGCTGCCTCCGGCCATCGACACGCCTCCACCGAACCAGCCGGACGCACGCTCGACGCCATGCTGCATCACGGCGCGATTGCCGTTGCCCGACCAGTCGTCGACGAACGTTCCGCTGCTCTCACTGAACGCGAATGCGGCGCCCGGAGCCGCCGGTGTCGCGGCGGTCCTGAACGACCACGAGACGTCGCGTGCAAGGCGGCTGCCGCGGGTGCTCGTAATCGCCGACGCCACGTGCGCGGTGAAGACGGCAAGCGGGTCGAGCGGAGCCGTCGGCGTCAGGACGGCCGTTCGCGCGCCGGCCTGATACGTCACGCCGGCCGGCACGACAGCGCCGGCGCCATCGCGGAGCTCGAAGGTCGTCGCGTCAAGCGTCGTGATATCGATGTCCGTGCTGAACACCGCCGACACCGACGCCGTCAGCACGCCAAGCGCGCCATCGCCCGGCGTCGTCGACGCAACGAACAGCGGCGGCGCCGGCTCTACGGGCGTCTGCCGATCGGCGATCACTTCAGCGGCGCTCAACGCGCGACTGTAGATGCGGACTTCGTCGAGCGACCCGCCAAACCACTGCCCGATTTCCATCGGCTCAGACGTCGCGGCCAGCGATCCGTGTGCCACGCGGCTCGCGACCTCCAGGCCGTCGACGTAGATCCGAAGGCGTGCCCCGTCGTACGTCAGCGCCACGTGCGTCCACGCGTTCAACGACAGCGTGACGGTGGTGAACATCGGGTAGTAGCTACCCCCGAGGACCGCCGATGTGAACAACGTTCCCGTGCCCGTCATCCAGAACGAGACGATGAAGCTGCTGTTGACGGCGTTATCGGGGCAGAGACTCCACAGGTCGCCCCAGGTGTAGCTGGCCGGGTTGATCCAGGCTTCGAAGGTGAACGCGCCGGTCATCGACGTCGTGTCACTTGCCGCGATCTGAAGCTCGTCGTCGATGCCGTCGAGCCCGACGCCGTTTCCGAACATCCCCGGCGTTGAATGCGCGCCGTGACGGAACGTGGTGACGTTGGCGTTCCCGGAGGCATCGGCAGCGACGTCGTTGTCGCTGAACGCCAGGGCGACGCGTGGCTGGGACTCAGGTGATGCCGTCCTGAAGGTCCAACTCGCGTCGGCAGGGCTTCCCTCGCCGACGCGTGCCGTGTAGTCCGCAAGCGGCTGCAGCGGGCTCGAGGGCGTCAGCAGCGCGGTTCGTGTCGCCGGGTCGTAGGTCACCGACGCGGGAACGATCGACCCGCCGGCATCGCGCAGCGAAAACGTGGACGTGTTGACCGACGCCGGATCGACAGGCGCGCTGAACGTCGCCGAGATCGGCGTCGTGGAGACACCTGCACTCTGATCGGCCGGCGTGACGATGCTGACCTGAAGCGGCGTGGATGGATCGACGGGCGTCGCTCGATCGAGCGCGATCTCGGCTGGGCTCAGCGCGCGTGAATATATGCGTACATCGTCGATCCGTCCGTGAAAGTCCGCGCCAATCTCCACGGGTTGCGATGTCGCCGTCAGATTCCCGCCGGCAAATCTGCGCGCGACTTCGACGGCGTTGAAATAAATGCGGATCTCCGAGCCGTCGTACGTCACCGCGACGTGCGTCCATGTATCGAGCGGCACGGTCTGCACGGTGAACAGCGGATAGTTCGTCATCGCCGCACCCTGGTACGCGGAAAAGTAGAGCGCGCCGTCCGACGTCAGCGACAGCGTGTAGCGTGGGTTTGCCGGCCTCCAGTCGGGCATCTGCTTCCAGAAGTCGCTCCAGATATAAGAGGCGGGGTTGATCCAGCTCTCGAACGTGAACGCGCCGGAGAACGTGCCGACCGGCACCATGACTCCGGCGCCGCCGGAGAACTGCAGTCCGGCGCCGAAGCGTCCCGCCGACGGTCCGTCGCTGAACGCGTACTCGGCAAGCGGTGCGGAGGTTTGCGCGCCGGGCACGGCGCTGAAGAGAAGCAGCACACACAGGAATCGAACGGCGAACTTCATGACGGCCATTCTGGAGACGGCCGGCGCGACCGGGTCGTCGATCGCTTATCAGACGTTCACATTGCTTGCTCGTGATGAACAGCGGCGGCAGCGGCTTCGCGCGCGCGAAACTCCGACGGCGGGACGCCGCAGCTCGACGCAAACGCGCGCGTGAACTGGCTCGCGTGGCGGAAGCCGACGCGGAACGCAATTTCCTTCATGCTGCACGACGAGTCCCGCAGCAGCCGCTGCGCTGCGAGCACACGCGCATCACGCAATACCTCCGCGAACGTCAACCCGCGTTCACGCTTGAGCACGCGGCACACATGCTGCGGCGTGATGCCGATCATGCGAGCGACTCTGCCGATCGTCAGCGACGGATCCACGTGCTTCCTGTCGACGACGAATTGAATGCGTGCAGCGTGGGCGCGATACGCGGACATGCCGCTCTCCGCGCGTGCATAATGGTTGCCGTGCATCTTCGCGCTTCGCGCTTCCACGATCATGCTCCGCGCTTCGCCGCACAAGCGATGGCCATCGTGTTCGCGGTGGTGTCGCTCGCTGCCGCCTCTCCTCGCACGTTCGTCGCCGATCCCGCGCGGA
>DATNBT010000417.1:0-2498 GCA_035571855.1 Vicinamibacterales bacterium | reverse complement strand
TTCAAGGCGGACGGCGCCGCGCTGACCGGGACGATGAGCGGGCCCGACGGGGGCGACATCGCGATCAAGAACGGGAAGGTCGACGCCGACAAGATCTCGTTCGTCGTCTCACTCGACTTCGGCGGGATGATGTTCGACCTGAACTACACGGGCGTCGTGAAGCCCGACAACATCGTGATGACGGCGGATTTCATGGGCATGCCGTTTTCGTTCACGGTCAAGAAGCAGTGAGTCTTCCGGATTCCCAGCTGTAGGGCAGACCTTCAGGTCTGCCGTTTCGCTCCACCAGCTCCCACCCGAACGCGATGTCCTCGCGGGTCATCGTCGGGTGGGAGCGCACGTAGTACGGCGGCGTCGGCTCGTATTCGAGCCCGATCGCCTCCGCCTTCCGCCACAGTTCCGTTCCCGGCAGCACCATCAGCGGAAACACGGCGAGCTGCGGCGGCTCGAGCGACTCCGCGAACGCCAGGGACTTCATGAACGACGCGCGCGTCTCGCCTGGCAGGCCGTAAATCAACTGCAGTTCGAAATCGACGCCGTGTTTCTTCAGGCACTCCACGCCGTGCACGAACTGTTCGACCTTCAGCCGGCGCTCGACGGTCATCAGCGCCGTCGTGTCGGTCGTCTGCAGCCCCACCTCGACGAACGTCACGTTCGCGTCGCGCATCAGGCGCGCCATCTCATCGTCGATGAACTCGGCCCACACTTCGGTATGGAACGGCACGCGACGCGCGTTGTTGGCGGCGATGAAGCGGAGGATGTCTTTCGCGCGATCGCCGTACAGGTTGAACACCGGATCCATCAGGTAGATCTGCTGGACGTCGCGGCCGAGCCAGTGGAGCAGCTCGCGCTTCACGCGATCGAGCTCGAAGCGGCGGTTCCGCACCGACGAGTCTTTGTTGTAGAAGCAGAAGTTGCACTTGAAGACGCAGCCGCGCTGCGTCTCGAGACAAATGACGCGGCCGCCGTAATCGATGTCGTCGAAGCCGCCGAGATGCGGCGACGGCAGGTCGTTGACGTCCTTCAACAGCGGCGCGTCCTCGTTGTCGACGACGACGCCGCGAGCGTCGCGGAACGCAATGCCCTTGACGTCGTGGAGCGTGCGGCCGTCGCGTGCCCGCTCGACGATCTCGCTGAACGGCGCTTCGCCTTCGCTCTTCACGACGACGTCGACATCCGGATACGCGTCGACGGTGGACGCCGCCATCGGCCCGACTTCAGGACCGCCGAGGACGATGACGAGATCGGGCCGCGCCTTCTTCAGCAGCTTCGCCACTTCCATGAACGTGGTGACGTTCCAGACATAGCAGGACAGGCCGGCGACGCGCGGATTCGACCGGAGGATCCGACGGGCGATGTCCGCGGGCGGCGTGTCGAGCGCGAATTCCGCGATGTCGACGTCGCCGGCCGGAACGCCGCCGTGTTCGACCAGCTGCGCGCGGAGATAGAGCAGCGCGAGCGGCGTGAACGCGGGGTCGCTGTGAATGGCCGCGAGCGCAATCATCACGGTAGAGGGATTCGATCCGGTGCGGCCTGGCGCTGATGCCAGTACGGATACGCGACCGGCACGGCGCTCGCGCTGTCGAGCGCGGCGATCTGCTCACGCGTGAGCGACCAGCCCACCGCGCCGAGATTCTGTTTCAGCTGCTCCTCGTTGCGCGCGCCGACGATGACGGAGGAGATGGTGGGCTTCTGCGTGAGCCAGTTGAGCGCGATCTGCGAAACCGTCCTGCCGGTCTCTTTCGCGATCGCGTCGATGGCGTCCACAACCTTATATAAGAGGTCGTCGGGCACCTGCGGACCGGCGGCGGCCGTGCGCGGCAGGCGGCTGACGGCGGGCGGCGGCTGGCCGCGGCGGAGCTTCCCCGTCAGGCGTCCCCAGCCGAGCGGGCTCCACACGATCGTGCCGACTTTCTGATCGGCGCCGAGCGGCATCAGCTCCCATTCGAAGTCGCGGCCGACGAGCGAGTAGTACGCCTGGTGCGCGACGTAGCGCGGCCAGCCGTAGCGGTCGGATGCGGCGAGCGACTTCATGAGGTGCCAGCCGGAGAAATTCGAGCAGCCGATGTAGCGGACCTTGCCGCTCCTCACGAGCGTGTCGAGCGTGCTGAGCGTTTCTTCGACGGGCGCGATCGCGTCGAAGCCGTGCATCTGGTAGATGTCGATGTAGTCGGTGCCGAGGCGCTTCAGGCTCGCCTCGCAGGCGGCGAGCAGGTGATAGCGCGAGTTGCCGCGATCGTTCGGCCCCGGTCCCATCGGAAAGGAGGCCTTCGTCGCGACGATCACCTTGTCACGGCGTCCCGCGACGGCCTTGCCGAGGATCTCCTCGGACATGCCGGCGGAGTACACGTCGGCCGTGTCGAACATGTTCACGCCGGCGTCGAGGCAGATGTCCACGAGCCGCGTCGCGTCCTTCACGTCGGTGTCGCCCCAGGCGCGGAAAAACTCGTTGCTGCCGCCGAACGTGCCGGTGCCGAAGCTCAAAACGGGGACCTTCA
>DATNBT010000416.1:0-4288 GCA_035571855.1 Vicinamibacterales bacterium | reverse complement strand
AGTGCCCCACAGAAGCAGGACCGCCATCCAGGCCGTCTTTCCCCGTTTGGGAACAAAGAAGAGGGCGATCAATCCGGCCAGGAAGAATCCGGCAGCGAATAGCGCCATAGAGGCGCGAGTCTAACACGACATTTTGATTCTGCGTGCTCTGCAGCTCTGCGGTGCTTCGTGACCTTCGCGGCTCTTTTTTCACGCCTTCGTGAAGAACGAAGTTGAATCAGTTATGGCAGCGCGTAGACGACGACCTGGTTCGTCGCGACGATCGCGACGTACTGCTTGCCGTTCTTCGCCTGATACGTCATCGGGTTCGCGTTGCCGGTCGCAGGGAGTTGCGCCGCCCACAGTTCCTTGCCGGTCTTCGAATCGAACGCGCGGAACTTGCGGTCGTCGGTCGCGCCGACGAACACCAGACCGCCGGCCGTGACCGAGGGTCCCGCGCTGCCGCTGCCGCCGACGTTCGGCTTGCCGAGGAAGTCGTTGCCGCCGAGCGGCGTCTCCCACGCGATCTCGCCCGTGTTGGCGTTGACGGCGATGAGCCGCGACCATGGCGGACGCTGACACGGGAGCGTCACCGGCCGGCCGTTGGCATCCGTGCCCGCGCGCGCCGCGAACGTGTGGAACGGACCGACGCCGTCGACCGACGCGCGATCGTACGGGAGCTTCGACCCGACCGAATCGAAGCTGTACTCGACGCCGGGCTTCTTCTTCTCCACCCAGCCGACGAGCGACGTGTCGTGCGAGTTCATGTAGATGTAGCCGGTGCGCGGATCGGTCGCCGTGCCGCCCCAGTTGACGCCGCCCGTGCCGCCGGGGAATGAGATCGTGGACTTCGGAGGCGTGCCGTCCTCGTGGTAGTTGAACGGCGTGAACGGCCCGAGGTTGACGAAGCCGCCGCTCTTGTCCCACAGCGCCTGGCAGTTGCGGACGTGCTCTTCGTTGGTGTCCGCCGCCGTCACCATGTCTTCCTTCTTGAAACTCGTCTTCGCCAGCGCCGGCGGCTTCACCGGGAACGGCTGCGTCGGCGAATACCACTCGCCGGGCACGTCGCCCTTCGGCACCGGACGCTCCTCGACGCCGAACACCGGCTTGCCGGTGGTGCGATCGAGGATGAACATGTAGCCGCCCTTGCCGATGGTCGCCAGCGCAGGAATCGTGCGGCCGCCCTGCTTGATGTCGACGAGTCCAGGCGCGGCGGACATGTCGATGTCCCAGATGTCGTGATGCACGGTCTGGAAGTGCCACTTGTACTTGCCGGTGAGCACGTCGACCGCGACGACGGAGTTGCCGAAGAGGTTGTTGCCGGGACGATCGCCGCCATAGTAGTTCGACGCGGGTCCCGCAATCGGCAGATACGCGATGCCGCGCGCCTCGTCGACCGTCTCCGAGAATCCCCACGTGTTGGTCCCCGACCGCTCCTTCCAGCCATCGTCGAGCCACGTCTCGTGGCCGGTCTCGCCTGGCTGCGGTACGGTGTGGAACTCCCAGAGCTTCTTGCCGCTGACCGCGTCGTACGCGCGCGTGTTGCCGGGCGGGCCCTGCGGCACTTCGTTGACGTTCGCGCCGAGCATGATCACGTTCCTGTAGATCGTCGGCGTGCCGTTGTACGGCACCGTCATGTCGACGATGCCGTTGTCGCCGAAGCCTTCCGACGGCTTGCCTGTCGCGGCGTCGAACGACAGGAGCTTCGCGCCGGCGGTCACGATGATCCGCTCGGGCGTGTTGCGATCGCCCGGAAAAAATCCGAGGCCGCGCCGCGACAGCGCGCCGCCGCGCCCGCCAGGCACGTCCCGCTCCCAGATCACCTTGCCCGTGTCGGCCTCCAGCGCGACGACGCTGTTGCCGGCCGGGAGATACATCACGCCGCCGACGACAATCGGCACGGCCTCCGACGCCACGCCGCCGCCACGGCCGCCGCCGCGTCCGCCGGGAGGCGGTGGCGGCTCGGGAAACCTGTAGCTCCACGCCGGCGCGAGCTTGCCGACGTTGCCCGTGTTGATCTGCGTCAGCGGAGAGAAGCGCGTGCCTGCGAGGTCGTGGTTGTAGGTCTGCCACTCTTCGGCGGGCGTGGCGGCCTTCTTCTGCTGCGCGCGCACGCCGGCGACGACGCACACAAAGAGCGCGAAGACGAACACAGTCAGTTTTTTCATGGCGTGATTACCGCGGCCAGCAGGGCGTTGGATCCCATCCCGTTGCATCCGCCACCTTCTTGAAGGTGTAGGTTCGGATGAATTGTCCGGTGAGATACGTCGGGTCGTCAACCATCGCGGTGAGCGCGATGTAGGCGTCGTTGGCCTGGCCGGCCAGCAGCGCGAAGTATTCCGTCAGGACCGCCTTGTCGCTGTACGGGACGCCGTTCTTCCGGATATAGCCGGGCTTCATGTTCGTCGTCGTGACCTTGAGCTGCCCGCCCTGCGTGGCGCCCTGCACGCGGTTGATCGGCACGAAGCCCGTGCCGCCGGTGTCGATCAGGAGCCGACCGTTCACCTGCCACACGGCCTGGGAACTCCCCTGCCACGACGCGGCGCCCGGTGCGGCGGGCGCCGAGAAATTCAGCACGCGCGTCTGCGTGCCCGCGTCGGTCTCGATCTTGAGCGCGTTGTCGCCGGCCCACGTGATGTGCAGGCGTCCCGGCCGCTGCATCACGCCGACGGCGCCGTACGCTCTGCACGCGTTCCCGTCGGCCTGATCCTTGTCCGGATCCCACGCGTTCGCGAGCTGCCGCGCCTGGTTGTTCAGCGGCAGGTACGCGATGTCGCCCTTCTGCGGCGTCACGCGGAACCGCCACTCGTCGACGATCTGCGAGACCCAGTAACCGGTCACGTCGATCGGGGCACGCTGGCGGGCTGTCTGAGGGGCTTGGGGCTGCTGAGCGCGCAGAGACGGATTAAACACAGAGAACGCAGAGGACACAGAAAAGAGAAAAACCGTTAAAGGTTTTATCTGAGTTCTCACTTGCCTCTGAGTCCTTTGTAGATGGCCTCGACGAACATGTCGGGCGTCCACGATTTGTCCTTGCCGAGGCGGCCGTCCCAGTCTTCCGTCGGCTTCGCCGCTTTGATCTGATCGAGCGTGCGGCCCTTCTTCATCAGATCCTGGACGCGGTCGCGGATGATCGTCACCATGTCGCGGTAGTACGTCATGTCGGCGATGTCGCCGACGCGGCCGTGCGCGGGAATGAAGAACGTCCCGCCTTCCGAACGGAACTCAGGCACGGCCATCTCGACCAGGCGATTGAGCCCGGCGAGCAGTCCCTGGATGCTGCCGCCCTTCGCGGTGTCGATCATCGGATAGCGCGTGAAGTCGAAGAGCTCACCCGTCGCGACGACGTCGGACCCGCGGAAATGGACGACGCTGTCGCCGTCGGTGACCGCCGCCGGCATGCTCAGCAGCTCGACGCCTTCGCCGTTGAAGAAGTACGCGAGCTTCAGCGTCTTGCCGAAGTACGTGTCGGTCGGCAGGCCGGCCGCCGCCATTTTCGCGTCGCCGAGCCGCGCGAGCACGTTTTCGTGCGCGAGGATCGCGGCCTTGTCGCCTTCGCCGCCGATTTCTCCAGTCACGTTGCCGCCGGTGAACGTCTTCCCCGCGCGCGCCAGCTTCTCGTTGCCGCCGACGTGATCGGCGATCGCGCTCGTGTTCGCGATGTACCGAATCGGCTTGGGCGGGGTCTGCGTGCGGTAGAACGGCTCGAGGTTCGTGGCGACGGCCGTCTCTGCGCCCGAGCGAGGCGCGGGCGGAATCGCGAGCTGCAGACGCTCCTGCAGCGCCTTGAGCGTCGCGAGCACCTTCACAGCATTCGCGTCGGTGCCGCTGTCCACAAGAAACACGCCGTCGGGTCCGGCCGAGACGGTGATGTTCGCGCCGGCTCCGGAGATCAGATAGATGTGGCCGCGAACCGGAATCGCGTCGATCTGAGGCTGCTGAGCACGCGGAGACGCACTGAACACAGAGAACGCAGAGACGAACACCAAAACCAATAAAGGTCTTCTCTGTGTTCTCTGTGTTCTCTGTGTTAAAACCCGTCTCCGCGTTCTCATTTGACTCTGTTGATCTCCCGTTCGAGCTTTCTCGCCGCCTCGGGGTACATCGTCGCCGGGCCGCCGAGCGTCACTTCCGTCGGCAGACGGTACTTCTCGCCGAATTCCTTCAGGAACGGATTCTGTCCCGGCAGGTAGTGCGGGACGACGCCGCTCGGGCGATCGATCTCTTCGACCGGCGTGCACGGGTACGGCGGGATCTGCTGGTTCGGCGAGAAGCGATATTCGCTGCTGCGGATCATCGGCTCCGCGAG
>DATNBT010000415.1:0-3729 GCA_035571855.1 Vicinamibacterales bacterium | reverse complement strand
GGAGGGGCCGAATGGCCGCGGCGTGGACGTCGCCGCATGGGCGGAGCCTGGCAAGCCGCTCCTCACGCCGGGCCCGCTTCTGCGCGTCGCGCAAGGGACGTCAGTGCATGCAGTGCTGAAAAACTCCCTCGATCGTCGCATCTCGGTCGTAGGCTTCAGCACATCGCGCGCGCCGGCGGACAGCATCGTGATCGAGCCGGGCGCGACGAGCGAGGTCAGCTTCATCGCCGGGGCACCCGGGACATACTTCTACGCGGCGCGCTCGCGGCTCGGCGCGTTCGGATCACGTCAGGCCATTGACTCGCAGCTCGGCGGCGCGATCGTCGTCGATCCCACGGGCGCGACTCCGCCACCAGACCGCGTGTTCGTGATGAGCTGGTGGTTCATCCTCGACTCGACGAGCAAGACCGGCCTCGAGCGCGCAACGATGGCGATCAACGGCCTCTCGTGGCCGCACACCGAGCGGATCGACATGGCTCAGGGCGACTCCGCCCGGTGGCGGGTCGTCAACCTCACGGACGCGGATCATCCGATGCACCTGCACGGTTTCTACTTCCAGGTGCGTTCGAAAGGCGACGGCGTCGTTGACACCGCGTACGCGCGCGACCAGCGGCGGATGGCGGTCACCGAAGTCATCAATCCGTTCCAGACCATGGCGATCGCGTGGGTGCCGACGCGCCCCGGCAACTGGATCTTCCATTGTCATTTTGCCGGGCATCTCTCTGAAACGACATCGCTCGATACGTATCGCGGCGAACCCGACATGAAGATGAACATGGCGCACACCTCCGACGCGCCGCATCAGATGTACGGGCTCGTGCTCGGCATCCGCGTCGCGCCGAAGGGCGTGCAAGTTGCCGACACGCGCGTGCCGCGGCCGATCCGGCTTCTCGTGCGGCAGAAGGCCGGCGTCTACGGGACGCACGATGGCTACGCCTTCGTACTCGGTGGGACGCCGGCGGCCGGCGACCCGGCCGCCCTGCCTCCAGCGCCGGGGCCGACGCTCGTGCTGAAGAGAGGAGAGCGCGTCGCGGTGACGATCGTCAATCAGTCGAAGGAGCGCGCGGCCGTCCACTGGCACGGGATCGAGCTCGAGAGCTTTCCCGACGGCGTCCCCGGGTGGAGCGGCCAGGGCCGGGACGTCATTCCGTCCGTCGCCCCGGGCGATTCAATCACGGTGCGCTTTACGCCGCCGCGCAGCGGGACATTCATGTACCACTCACACTTCAACGAAGATCAGCAGATCACGTCCGGACTGTACGGCCCGATCCTCGTCACGGACGACGGCCGCGCGCCGGACGCGGAAACCGATCGCGTACTTCTGTTATCGTCGGCAGGCCCCACGGTGAACGTGATCACGGGGCCGTCCCCCGCGACGATGCTCAACGGCAAAGTGCAGCCGGACACGATGGAGCTGCGCGCGGGAACGACGTACCGCTTCAGGCTGATCGACATCACCGGCGACGTCCATACGTTCGTATCGCTGCTCGACGGCGACAAACCGGTGGAGTGGCGCGCCGTGGCGAAAGACGGGGCGACGCTTCCCGCCGCGCAGGCGACGATGCGCCCGGCCGACCTGATGCTCGATCCCGGCGAGATCTACGACTTCGCGTTCACGCCGTCGAAGCCGGGCATGTTCACGCTGCGGTTCGGCCCGGAGGATGCGCCGCCCGAAGCGGGATTGCCGAAGAAGGTGAAAGTAGCCGTCCGGGTGCGATAGCTGTTTATTGTAGAGTGCAAGCGTCGCTCGACGGCCTCGCGGCCGACTGTCCCTCAACACGGAGAACCGCATGCGACCCACTCGATTCCGCCGCACCGCCATCCTCACGCTGACCGTGCTCGCCCTCGCCGGCACCTCGGGATGCTTCGGAAGCTTCAACCTCACGCGCAAGGTGTGGGGGTTCAACAAGACGGCGTCGAACGACAAGTTCGTGCGTGAGCTGCTGTTCCTCGGCATGAACATCGTGCCCGTCTACGGCGTCGCGAGCTTCATCGACGCCGTGTTCGTGAACACGATCGAGTTCTGGAGCGGCAGCAATCCCGTCAGCATGTCGACCACGATCAAGGTCGACAGCACGACGAAGGTCCGCCGCGTGGCGATGGACGTGAACGGCGTGCGGACGGTGCGGCTCGAGACGTACACGCTCGACAAGCTCGTCGCGACGACCACCGTGCGGTACGTGCCGGGGACGCGTCAGATGGCGTTCGAGACGGTGCTGCCGGACGGCCGCGTGGAGTCGCACATCGCGGCGATCAGTGCGGACGGCCAGCCGTACGTGTCGTCGTCAACCTACGCGCAGCTTCCGAAGGCAGGGGTGAACGCGGAGCAGTAGGGAGAACGCGCGAACGAAGCGCCGCCGGGAGCGAATCCCGGCGGCGCTTCATTTCGGAGCCGGCCATCGGCCGGCACGCTACAACAACTCAGCTCCGGCGGCCACCGAACGGTCGATCATCTGATCCCCGCCGCCGCCATCAGCCGCTTCACCTCTTCAACCCAGTTCAGCACGACAACCGGCTCGACTGCCGCGCTGCGCGCCTCCGGCTTCACGAACACGAAGCTCTTGCCGTCGCGCGATACGTCGAAATTCCGCCATGATGGGCTGCCCGGCTGATAGGGCCGGCGATCGAAGAGCGCGGTGCGCGTGACCTTGATCGCCGCGCCGAACTCGAGGTGCGCGGATGTCACGCTGTCGGAGTCGATGTTCACGAACACCAGCTCGTTGTTCGATGCCCAGACGGGTTCCTGCGCAGCGCCCGCCGAGACCAGCGTGCGTCCACCCGGCGCGAGAAACGGCTGGATGTAGATCTGGTTTTTGCCCACGTCGTCCGAGACGTAAGCGATCCATTTGCCGTCGGGCGACACTTCGCCCGTCTGCTCCTGCGCCGGCGTCGCTACCGCCGACTGGACCTTGCCCGGCGTGCCCGACATGGGGATCGCGAAGATGTCGTCGCTTCCAGCGCCCTTGACGCCGACGATGACGCCGTCCCAGACGATCCACTTCCCGTCGCGCGTCCACGAGACCGCCGCGGAGGTCACCAACTCGAGGCCGTCGCCCGCTCGCTGCCCGGGATTAGAGCCATCGGCCGGGGCCCACCAGATGTACCCTTTGCCGGCGCGCGACGTGTAGAACGCGACCCGGCTGCCGTCCGGTGACCACGCGGACCGCTGGCTCTCGCCGTCGAACGTGAGCTGGCGGGTGTTGTCCGTGGACAGGTCGTGGATCCAGATCTGGTCTGCGCGTTTCGAGTCCGGCATCGTGAGCGAGAGGCGCCGACCGTCTGGCGAGAGTCGAGGCTGTGAATACGGCCCGCGTTTCGAGATCAGCGGCTCCTCGCGTCCGGCGCGATTCACCTGAACGACGACAGCACTCGATGACGACGCCGCAGGGACGAACGCCATCGTGCCAGACGCGGAGACCGCCACTTGGGCCCGTGCCCTCCGCCCGACGTTGATCCCGTCGAGCACGCCGACCGGGGCGCTGGTCACGGTTAGCGACTTCAGATCGAACTTCACCGCGAACAGGGCACCCTCGGCCGTCCCGTACACGAGGTGGCCGCTCGGGAGGTACCAGCCGCGTGCCGCATTCGGAACGAGCACCTTCAACCTTCCTGTCGCCACGTCAAGCACGTCGAGGTCGGTGGCGCACGCGACAGCCCCATCGCAGACTGACAGCAGCACGTCGCGACCGCCGGGGAGTACGACCGGCGAAAGCGTGACACGGACCTTCG
>DATNBT010000414.1:0-20305 GCA_035571855.1 Vicinamibacterales bacterium | reverse complement strand
ACGGCGCTCGTCGTCGCGACGCATCATCCGGTGGCGTTCGACGGCATTCCCGTTCACGAGGTGCGGCTGGAGCCGCGGGCGGCATGAACACCGACGTCCGCATGCGAGGCTTCTCGCGCCGTCACACCGTCGAAGCCGCGCTCGACATCCTCGATGCTCACCTGGCACCGCTCGCCACGGAGCAGGTGGCGCTCGATCGCGCGTTCGGACGCGTGCTCGCCGAAGACGTCACGAGCCGCATCGACGTCCCGGGATTCGATCGCGCGACGATGGACGGCTATGCCGTCGTTGCGGCGGGCACCGAAGGCGCGTCCGCCTACAACGCCATCCGCCTGACGGTGATCGGCGATTCGTTCCCTGGGCGCCCGTTCGACGGCGTCGTCTCGCGCGGTCAGGCGGTGCGCATCATGACCGGCGCGCCGCTGCCGGACGGATCCGACGCCGTGGTGCCGGCAGAATTCGTCGACGCCGCCGGTGCCGGCGCAGTTGCCGCGCTTGCCGACGTCTCGCCCGGCAAGAACGTCGGACGCCGTGGCGAAGACATCGAGAGCGGCACTGTCGTCCTGCGGGGCGGCCGCGTGCTGCGTCCGCAGGACGTCGGCGTGCTGAGCTCGGTGGGCTGCCGCGCGGTGACGGTGCAACGAAAGCCGCGTGTCCGTCTGGTCGTCACCGGCAACGAGCTGCTGCCGGCCGGTTCGATGCCGCGTGAACATCAGATCGCCGACGCCAACGGCCCGATGTTGAGCGCGCTTGCAGGACGCGACGGCGCGGACGTCGAGCTCACCGGCCCGGTCCGCGACGACGGCGACGCGATTCTGCGGGCGCTGCACGCCGATGCCGACGTGATCGTCGTGTCCGGCGGATCGAGTGTCGGCGCGGAAGACATCGCGCCGTCGCTCGTCGCGGAACACGGCGAGCTCCTCGTTCACGGGATCGCGATGCGGCCCAGCAGTCCCACCGGCTTCGGGCGTCTCGGCGGCCGGCTGGTGTTTCTGCTTCCGGGCAATCCGGTGTCGTGCCTGTGCGGCTACGACTTCTTTGCCGGCCGCGCCATCCGTGCGCTCGGCGGCCGCGCGAAGGAGTGGCCGTACATCTCGCTCGCCGCGCCGCTCGCGAGAAAGATCACGTCGCCGGTCGGACGTCTTGATTACGTGCGGGTGCGACTCGACGGCGGCGCGGTCCAGCCGCTCGCGACAGCGAGCGCGTCCGTGTTGACCTCGACGACGCGCGCCGACGGCTTTGTGGTTGTCCCTGGAGACAGCGAGGGATTCGCGGAAGGCGACGTGGTGAAGGTCTGGCTCTATGCGTGATCAGGAGCAGTTCCTTCACGTGCTCGATCGCGACGAGGCGGAGCGCCGGTTCCGGGCCGCGCTCGAGACCACGCCTCTCGCTGCGGAGCGCGTGGCTGTTGGAGACGCGCTCGGCCGCGTGCTCGCGTCCGACGTCGTCTCGCCTGTCGACGTCCCGTCATTCGATCGTTCGAACGTCGACGGATTCGCGGTCGTCGCCGAGGACACGTTCGGCGCGTCCGAAGTGGCGCCCCGGTCGATCGCGCTTTCCGGCGAAGCGATTCAGACTGGCATGGTGCCGCACTCGGCGATTCGGCGCGGTCTCGCCGTGTCGATTGCGACCGGCGGCATGGTGCCGCGCGGCGCCGACGCCGTCGTGATGGTCGAACACGCGCACGCGTCCGGCGACGAGCTGCGTGTCATGCGCGCGGTGTCCGCGGGCAGCGGGATCTCGTTCGCGGGGACGGACATCACCACGGGCGAGACCGTGCTGCGGGCGGGACAACTGCTGACGAGCCGCGACACGGGTGTGCTGGCGGCGATCGGCATCGCTCATGTCGATGTCAGGCGGCGCCCGATCGTGGCGATCGTCTCGACGGGCGACGAGATCATCGCGCCGGGCGAGCCGATGCAGCCGTCGAAGGTGTACGACTCGAACGCGCAGATTCTGGCGGACGCCGTTCGCGAGCTCGGCGGCGAGCCGCTCCGGATGGGAATCGTCGGCGACGACATCGCCGCATTGCGGACTGTTCTCAACAGAGCGATCGAATCGGCCGACGTCGTGCTGCTGTCGGGCGGCACGAGCAAAGGCGCCGGCGACATCTCCTATCGTGTTGTCGCCGAGCTGCGCGATCCAGGGATCGTCGCGCACGGCGTCGCGCTGAAGCCGGGGAAGCCGATCTGTCTCGCGGCGGCACGGGGAAAGCCGGTCGTCGTCCTGCCGGGGTTTCCGACGTCGGCGATCTTCACGTTTCACGAGTTCGTCGCGCCGGTCATCCGCCAGCTCGCCGGGCGCAGCGCGACGAGAGACGCGGTCGTGCCGGCGCGGCTCGCCGTCAAGGTCAACAGCGAGATTGGACGCACGGAATACCTGCTCGTCAGCCTCGTCGAGCGGTCGGACGCGCAGCCAGGCGAGACGTCGATCGCCGCGTATCCGATGGGCCAGGGATCCGGCAGCGTGACGACGTTCAGCCGCGCCGACGGCTTCGCGACGATCGGACGGCATGACGAGATCGTCGAGGCGGGAACGATCGTCGACGTCCGGCTGCTCGGCCACGATCTCCAGCTCGCCGATCTGGTCGTCATCGGCAGCCACTGCGTCGGCCTCGACTTCCTGCTCGGCGAGCTGCAGCGTCGCGGCGTGCGCTCGAAGTTTCTGGCGGTCGGAAGCACGGGCGGCGTCGAGGCCGCGAAGCGCGGCGAATGCGACATCGCGAGCCTGCACCTGCTCGATCCCTCGACCGGCGAATACAACCGCGCGTGGATGACCGATGCGCTCGAGCTCGTGCCCGGGTACGGCCGGGTGCAGGGCGTCATCTTCCGCCGCGGCGACCGGCGATTCGAAGGCAAGACGGCGACGGCAGCCGTCGCCGACGTGCGGAGCGATTCGTCCTGCGTGATGGTCAATCGCAACCAGGGCAGCGGCACGCGCGTGCTGATCGATCGGCTGCTCGACGGCGCCCGTCCGTCCGGGTACGCCGTGCAGCCGAGGAACCATCACGCGGTCGCGGCCGCCGTCCTGCAGGGGAGAGCCGACTGGGGCGTGACGCTCGAGACGATCGCATCGAGCGCCGGTCTGGGATTTCTTCCGCTGCAGGACGAACGCTATGATTTCGCCGTGCCGAAAGCGCGCGCGCATCGTCCCGGTGTGGTGGCGTTCCGCGAACTGCTGCGCGAAGACTCGACGCGCATCGCGCTCGAACGTCTCGGCTTCAGACGATGAAGGCCGCCGGCATCGTCCTCTGCGGCGGCAGATCGACGCGCATGGCATCGCCGAAAGCGATGCTGCCGTTCGGATCGGAGACGATGCTGCAGCGTGTTGTGCGGCTGCTCGGCTCCGTGGTTTCGCCGATCGTCGTGGTGGCGGCTGCGGACCAGCCACTGCCGTCGCTGCCGGATTCCGTCATCCTCACCCGCGACGAGCGGCCGGATCGCGGTCCGCTCGAAGGGCTGCGCGCCGGACTCAAGGCGCTGCCCTCGACCGCGGATGCCGCCTACGTCACGAGCTGCGACGTGCCGCTGCTCGTGCCCGAGTTCGTCGTCAGGATGCTGGAGCTCGCTGATGGGTACGACGCGGCCGTCGTGGAGATCGACGGCTTCGCGCATCCGCTGTCGGCGGTGTACCGCCGAAGCACGTTGTCACACGTCGAATCGCTGCTCGCGCAAGACCGGCGGCGTCCGGTCTATCTGTTCGACGCCGTCAGAACACGGCGTGTGAGCCAGGACGAAATGAAAGCCGTCGATCCGGATCTGCTGACGCTGCGCAATCTCAACACGCCTGAGGACTATCGGCAGGCGCTCGAGCGCTACCAGCCGCGCTGACGGTGGTATTCGGAGACGAGCGCGTCGAGCCGCTCGCGTGAGAGCACGGCGGCGGCGTCGCCGTCGAGCGCCTTCTGGAGGAATCGCGCGGGCAGCGTGTCTTCCTCACGTGTCCAGCCGGCCAGCAGGTTGAACTGCCGCTTCGTCGCGACGATCCGGCGCGCGGTCTCGCGAAGCTCGTCGGCCGTGACGTCCCAGCCCGTGACCATCCGCAGCATGCCGGCCGCCTCGGCGTGGAAGTCCTGAAACACCCCGCGAAGGAATTTGCAGACGACGAGCGAGTCCATCAGCGCGGCCTTGTCTTCGGTTTCGATCGCGTACCGCACCGCGTCGATGGTGACGTTCTTGCGATCGACCTTCTCCGAGAAGTCGACTTCATAGGCGCCGCTCCGGTTGTGATCCGCCCCCCGTCCGCCGACGGCGAACCCCAGCGCCATCGTCTGCAACGCGCGCGGCTCGTAGCCGGGAATCTCCATCCCCTTCACCTGCGGGGCGAACGCGATGCTGTCGTGGCCGATCCGCTGCGCGGCGCGGCGGCTGCCCTCGGCCAGCAGATCGCCGATGCCCTCGCGCGACGCGATCAGCCGAATCGCGCGCAGCAGCGCGTCGCCGGATCCGAACGTCAGCCAGGGCTCGTCGAGCAGGCCGCGCTCGACGCACTCCATCGCGAACGCAATCGTGCCGCCGGCGCTGATCGTGTCGATGCCGGTGTCGTCGCAGAGCTTCGCGGCGCGGAGGACGGCGTCCGCGTCGCCGACGCCGCAGAGCGGGCCGAGCGCGAACAGCGTTTCGTACTCGAGCCGCACGCCGTTCTTTTCGTTCGAGGCGTAGATGTGCTCGCAGCCGATCGTGCAGGCGACGCAGCTCGCGCGCGTCCGCGTGTGTGTCTTCCGCAGTTCCTCGGCGGAAATGCCCGGTGCGGCCTCGAAGGTGCCCGACTGGAAGTTGCGCGTCGGCAGCACGCCGAGCCGGTTGAACGTCAACAGGTTGGACGCGGTGCCGAGCTCGCGATACTTCGCCGTCGCCGGGCCGAACGATTTCTGCGACAGCGACTTGCTGTACTCGACGAGCTCGCGCGGCTGTGCCCACTCGCAGCGCGCGGTTCCCCGGACGGCGATCGCCTTGATGTTCTTGCTGCCGAGGACGGTGCCGCTGCCGCCGCGTCCCGCATGTCGCCCGTCATGAGAGATCGTCGCGTACCGCACGCCGCGCTCGCCCGCGGGTCCGATCGAGGCGACCTCGAAGCCGGGGCCGAGCCGCGCCTTCACCGCCGCTTCCGTATCGGCGCACGTCGCGCCGCGCAGGTCATCCGCGGACTCGAGCCTCACACGGCCGTCGTCGATCACCAGCGTCGAGAGCGCCGCGGCGCGGCCGACGATGACGATGGCGTCGCAGCCGCAGCGCTTGCCGGCGATCGCGAAGCCGCTGCTCGCGAGGGAGTCGTTGAGGCGATCGGTCAGCGGGCTTCGACTGACGACGGCGAACTTGGCGGAGGTGGTGAGCGGACTGCCGACGAGCGGGCTGAAGACGAAGGCAATCGGCGCGGCCGGGTCCGTCGCGCCCGGACCGGAGCGGCTCTCCTCGAGCAGCAGCCACGCGCCGAGGCCGATGCCGCCGATGAACTGCCGCAGCACGCGCTCGTCGAGCGGCACGCGCTCGACCGAGCCTGTGGTCACATCGATGCGGAGATAGCAGCCGTGATATCCGGACGGCCGGACAGCCATTTACCCGCCCGCGTCGGCGGAAAGAATCAGCACGCAGTCCCTGGCGGACAGGCGCGTGCGGAGATCGCTCACGAACGCGTCCCCGTTCAGGCTGGCGAGAAAGGTCCGGCGCATGCGCCCGGCCTCGACGAGGCCGCCGATCGCCGGGAAGCGGCGGTCGAGGTCGACGAGCAGATCGCCGAGCGTGTTGACATCGAGCTCGAGCTCGGCCACGCCGGCGCGTTCGCGGGGAATCCCCAGAAATTCAACGCGCATGACGCACTATTCCTCATGCTATCACGCCGATCCGGGACGCTTTGAAATCGTGCGGATAGAATATGTCGGATGGGCAAAAGCGGGAAGGCGTCCAGGAGCGGCCGCATGCGTGCGACGCCGAAGGGACGGCGTGTTGATCCGACGGCTCGCGAACAGGTGCGGGCGCTGCTCGGCAGTGAGCCGAGGCGGCGCGATCTGCTGATCGAGCATCTCCACAAAATTCAGGACCGGTACGGCTGTCTGTCGGCCGTGCATCTCGTCGCGCTCGCGGATGAGATGAAGATGGCGATGACCGAAGTCTACGAAGTGGCGACGTTCTATCACCACTTCGACATCGTGAAAGAAGGCGACACGGCGCCGCCGGCGATTACCGTCCGCGTCTGCGATTCGATCGCGTGCGAGCTCGCGGGTGCGAAGGCGCTCCTCGATGCGCTGCCCGCGCGGCTCGGGACGTCGGTTCGCGTGCTGCATGCGCCGTGTGTCGGCCGCTGCGAAACCGCGCCTGTCGCGGTCGTCGGTCAGAACCCGGTGCTGCATGCGACGGCAGACGGCGTCGCCGCTGCCGTGAAAGCCAACGCGGTCGTCGATGCGGTGACACCGACGCCGATCGATTACGCGGCATATAAGGCGGACGGCGGTTACCAGCTCGCCGCCGACTGCATCAACGGCAAGACGTCACGCGACGACGTCATCGGCGCGATGGAAAACTCCGGGCTCCGCGGCCTCGGAGGCGCCGGGTTTCCCGCCGGACGCAAGTGGAAGATCGTCGCCGCCGAACCGGCGCCGCGGAAGCTCGCGATCAATATTGATGAGGGCGAGCCCGGCACGTTCAAGGATCGCTACTACCTCGAGCGCGACCCGCACCGTTTTCTCGAAGGCGCGCTCGTCGCCGCCTGGGCGGTCGGCATCGACGAGATCTACATCTACCTGCGAGACGAGTACCACGGCTGCCGCGCGATCCTGCAGAAGGAGATCGCGGCGCTGCGGGCGAATCCGCCGTGCGCCATTCCGCCGATTCATCTGCGTCGAGGCGCCGGCGCGTACATCTGCGGCGAAGAGTCCGCGATGATCGAGTCGATCGAAGGCAAGCGCGGCGAGCCGCGGCTGCGGCCGCCGTATCTCGCGCAGGTCGGCCTGTTCGGACGTCCCACGCTCGAGCACAACATGGAAACGCTCCACTGGGTCCGCGACATCGTGCAGAAAGGACCGGACTGGTTCGCCGGCCACGGCCGGCACGGACGCAAAGGGCTCCGGTCGTTTTCGGTCAGCGGCCGCGTGAAGAATCCCGGCGTGAAGCTGGCGCCGGCGGGCATCACCGTGAAGGAGCTGATCGACGAGTACTGCGGCGGCATGCTCGACGGCCACACGTTCTACGGATATCTCCCGGGCGGCGCCTCCGGCGGCATTCTGCCGGCGTCGATGGACAACATCCCGCTCGATTTCGACACGCTCAATGAGTACGGCTGCTTCATCGGATCGGCGGCGATCGTCATCCTCTCCGATCGCGACACCGCCTCGGCCGCGGCGCGCAACCTGATGAAGTTCTTCTCCGAAGAATCCTGCGGCCAGTGCACGCCCTGCCGCGTCGGGACGGCGAAGGCCGTGATGCTGATGGACAGAAAGAGCTGGGATCAGGCGCTCATCAAAGAGCTCTCGCAGACGATGGTGGATGCGTCGATCTGCGGGCTGGGCCAGGCGGCGCCGAATCCGGCGCTGTGCGTCATGAAATATTTCCCGAAGGAGATCGCGTAGATGGCGGTCACGTTCACGCTGAACGGACGCGCGGTCGAGGGGCGGTCCGACGAGACGCTGCTGCAGATCGCGAAGCGCAACGGCATCGAGGTCCCGCACCTCTGCTACAAGGACGGCCTCCGGCCCGACGGCAACTGCCGCGCCTGCATGGTCGAAGTGAAGGGCGAGCGCGTGCTCGCGCCCTCATGCTGCCGCACGCCGAAAGACGGCATGGAGGTGACGACCGACAGCGCGCGCGCCGTCGCGAGCCAGAAGATGGTGCTCGAGCTGCTGCTGTCGGACATGCCGGAAGAGTCGTACACGCTCGGGTCGGAGCTCGATCAGTGGGCGAAGAAGCTGTCGGTCGGCAAACCGCGGTTCGCGGCGAGGCATCAGCCTGCCGGAGATCTCTCGCATCCGGCCATTGCCGTCAATCTCGACGCCTGCATCCAGTGCGGGCGCTGCCAGCGCGCGTGCCGTGAGACCCAGGTGAACGACGTCATCGGCTACGCGTACCGCGGCGCCGAGTCGAAGATCGTCTTCGACCTCGACGATCCGATGGGCGCGTCGACGTGCGTCGCCTGCGGCGAGTGCGTGCAGGCGTGCCCGACGGGCGCGCTGATGCCGGCCCGCGAGGTCGGCACGATCGTTCCCGACCGGCAGGTCGCGTCCGTCTGCCCGTACTGCGGCGTCGGCTGCCAGCTGACCTACAACATCAAGGACAACCGCATCCTTTATGTACAGGGCCGAGAGGGCCCGGCGAACTCGAGCCGTCTGTGCGTGAAAGGCCGGTACGGCTTCGACTACGTGCACCACCAGCACCGGCTGCGCGTCCCGCTCGTCCGCAAGGCCGGCGTGAAGAAGACCCGCGATTTCGTCGTCGATCCCGACAACTGGCGCGACGTCTTCCGCGAAGCGACGTGGGAAGAAGCGCTCGACCTCGCGGGACTCGGCCTGAAGAAGATCCGCGACACGCACGGCAAGCGGTCGCTCGCCGGCTTCGGGTCGGCCAAGGGCACGAACGAGGAAGCGTATCTGTTCCAGAAGCTGGTGCGCGTCGGGTTCGGTTCGAACAACGTCGATCACTGCACGCGCCTGTGTCACGCCTCGAGCGTCGCGGCGCTGATGGAAGGCGTGAATTCCGGCGCCGTCAGCAACCAGGTGCGCGACGTCGAGCACGCCGAGGTCATCGTCGTCATCGGCGCCAACCCGACGAGCAATCATCCGGTCGCGGCGACGTTCATGAAGAACGCCGCGAAGCGCGGCGCGAAGCTGATCGTCGCCGATCCCCGCGGCTCCGACCTGTCGCGGCACGCGACGTACTTCCTGCAGTTCCATCCCGACACCGACGTCGCGCTGCTGAACGCGATGCTGCACGTCATCGTCAGCGAAGGGCTCGTCGACGAGACGTTCATCGCGGATCGCACGTCCGGCTACGACGCGCTCGTCGAGAACGTCAGACACTTCTCGCCCGAGGCGATGGCGCCCATCTGCGGCATCGACGCGAAGACCATCCGCGAGGTCGCTCGGCTCTACGCGACGTCGAAGGGCTCGATGATCTTCTGGGGCATGGGGATCTCACAGCACGTGCACGGCACCGACAACGCGCGCTGCCTGATCGCGCTGGCGCTGTCGACCGGGCAGATCGGCCGCCCGGGCACCGGGCTCCATCCGCTGCGCGGCCAGAACAACGTGCAGGGCGCGTCCGACTCGGGCCTGATTCCGATGTTCTATCCCGATTACCAGGGCGTCGGATCGAGCGAGGCGAGGCAGCGGTTCGAAGCGATGTGGGGTACGGCGCTCGATCCCGATCCCGGTCTCACGGTCGTCGAGATCATGAACGCCGCGAAGAAGGGGGAGATCCGCGGGATGTACATCATGGGCGAGAACCCCGCGATGTCCGACCCCGACGTCGAGCACGCGCGCGAGGCGATGGCGAAGCTCGATCATCTCGTCGTCCAGGACATTTTCCTCACCGAGACCGCGTATCTCGCCGATGTCGTCCTGCCCGCGACCGCGTGGCCGGAGAAGACGGGGACCGCGACGAACACCGATCGCATGGTGCAGCTCGGACGGAAGGCGATCGACGCGCCGGGCGATGCGCGTCCCGATCTGTGGATCATCAACGAGATCGCGCGACGCCTCGACCTCGACTGGAGCTACTCCCACGCGAAAGAGGTGTTCGAGGAGATGCGGCGCTGCATGAACTCGATCGCCGGCATCACCTGGGATCGGCTCGAGCGCGAGTCGTCCGTGACGTACCCGTGTGAGAAGGAAGGCGATCCGGGCGAGCCCGTCGTCTTCATCACGAATTTTCCGACGGCGACCGGCCGGGCGAAGTTCGTCCCGGCGGATCTCATCACCGCGGCCGAACGGCCGGACGGCGAGTATCCCATGGTGCTCATCACCGGTCGCCAGCTCGAACACTGGCACACGGGATCGATGACGCGCCGGTCCTCCGTGCTCGACGCCATCGAACCGGAGCCCGTCGCGTCGATCCACCCGCTCGATCTCGCGCAGCTCGGCGTCGCGCCGGGCGGTACGATGACGATCGAATCGCGCCGCGGCAGCATCTCGCTCTACGCGCGCGCGGACGACGGGATGCCCGCGGGGGCGGTGTTCGTGCCGTTCTGCTACTACGAAGCGGCGGCGAATACGCTGACGAATCCGGTGCTGGATCCGTTTGGCAAAATCCCCGAGTTCAAGTACTGTGCGGTCCGCATTACGAAGGGCGGAACCGTGCCGGCGCATATGAGTTTCGGCGGCGGCGTCGCGCTCGAGCGGCAAGTCGAAACATAAGGAGCGCGAAGGCGTCAGCCGCGCGTCTCCCTGGAGGTCACTCGTGAGACGTGTGCTCCTCGGGGCGGTGATGTGCATCGCCGCCTCGCTCCCAGTCCTCGCGCATCACTCCACCACGGCTGAATTCGACGTCCAGCACCGGACCACCGTGAGCGGGACGTTGACGAAGGTCGACTGGGTCAACCCGCACATCGTGGTCTTCATCGAGGCCATGGGCGCCGCCGGCGCCGGTAAAGTCGCGTGGAAATTCGAGAGCAATCCGCCCGCGTGGTTCCGGCGCGTCGGCGTCAGCCGCGCGGACTTCGCGAAGGCCATCGGCCAGAAGGTGACGGTCGAAGGCAACCGCGCGAAGGACGGCTCGCTCTACGGCTATCTCCTGAAGATCACGTACGCGGACGGCAACGCGCTCGAACTCGTCATTCCAGGAGCGGATCGATGAAACGCTATCTCGCGGCATTCGCCGTCGTCGCGTCGTGCGCGACCCTCGGGGCGCAGAGCCGCTCGAACGGGCATCCCGACTTGAGCGGCACGTGGCTCTTCTCGATCGACCTGCCGCCGATCGCGCTGAAGAAGACGACGAACGGCGCGGCGACGGTCAAGACGATCGACGCGAGCGGACGGCGTCCTGCGGCCGAGAACGTCGCCGGCGCGCTGCCGTCGGCGCCAGCGCCCCTCTACAAGCCGGAGTTTCGTGCGAAGGTGAAGGACCTGATCGATCACGAGAGCAAAACGGATCCGGTCTTCTATTGCGATCGTCCCGGCATCCCGCGCATCGGTCCGCCGCGGCGCATCATCCAGCTGCCGAACGAGTTCGTGTTCCTGTACGAAGACATCTCCGGCGACCCGTACCGGATCATTCCAGTCGGCGGACAGCATAAGAAGGACGGCAACCCGTCGTACTACGGCGACTCCGTCGCGCGCTGGGACGGCAACACGCTCGTCGTCGACGTCGTGAACTTCGTCGACAGCACCTGGTTCGGCGAGGACGGCTACTTCCACAGCGACGCGATGCACGTGACCGAGCGTTTCTGGCGCAGCGGCGCCAACCTCGTGTATCAGGCGACGGTCGACGATCCGAAAGTCCTCGCGTCGCCGTGGACGATGGCGCCGCGCGTGGTGAAGCCGTCGACCGACGGCCTGGAAGAGTCGCCGAAGTGCACCGAGTCCGACGCGAAGCTGCTGGTCAACAACGACCACCACGGACAGCGATGATCGCCCGCGTGTTCACAGGCGCCGCGCTCGCGGCGCTCGTCGTGACGTCCGCCGGCGCGCAGCGGCATCACTACAAGCGCACGACCGACTGGGGACAGCTTCCGGCCGGGAAGACCTGGGGCGAGGTGACCTCCGTCGACATCGCGCCCGACGGCACGGTGTTCGTGCTGTCGCGCTGCTTCGCGAAAGACAACAACGGCTGCATCGGCCGTGAGAACGAACCGGCGGTTCTCAAGTTCACGAAAGACGGGAAGCTGCTGAAGGCGTGGGGCGAGGGCATGTTCGTCTTCCCGCACGGCGCGTTCCTCGACAAAGAAGGCAACTACTGGACGACGGATTCGCGCGGCGCGAATGGAAAAGGTCACGTCGTCTACAAGTTCAGCGGCGACGGCAGGCTGCTGATGACGCTCGGCAAGCCCGGCGTCGCCGGCAACGGACACGACACCTTCAACATGCCGACCGACGTCGTCATCGGCGATAACGGAAGTATCTTTGTCAGCGACGGCCATCGCGGATCGCCGAACAGCCGCATCGTGAAGTTCACGAAGGACGGCACGTACGTCAAAGAGTGGGGCATGAAGGGCAGCGGCCCCGATCAGATCAGCGAGCCGCACACGATTGCGATCGACTCGCAGGGACGGCTGTTCGTCGGCGATCGCGAGAACAACCGCATCAAGATCTTCGATCAGGACGGCAGGCTGCTCGACACGTGGAAGCAGTTCGGCCGGCCGAGCGGCATCTGGATCACGAAAGACGACATGATGTACGTCGCGGATTCCGAATCAGGCCCGGACAATCCCGGCTGGCGGAAGGGCTTCCGCATCGGCAGCGCACGCGACGGCGTGCCGATCGACTTCATCGAGGATCCGGAAGGCACGACGCCCGATCACAGCGGCGCGGAAGGCGTCGGCGTCGATGCGCAGGGGAACGTGTACGGCGCCGTCGTCCGCCGGCACGGCCTCGATCGCTGGCTCAGACAGTAGAGCAGCGCGGGCAGTAGTAGTGCAGGCCTTCAGGCCTGCCTGCCTGTCACGTCGACTGAAATCCCATCGCGCCGGTATGGAAGCCGGCTTTCGCGAAGTACGGCGCGAGCGGATGCGCGGGCGGCGGGACGCCGTCGATCTCCTCGATCAGCATTCCTCTCGGCGCCTGATCCTCTCCCACCGGCATCCGCGAACGTTCGCGCAGCGCGCGCGCGATCGCTTTGGCGAACTTCGACCGCTGCGGCTCGGCGTCCGGGAGGAACGTCAGCAATTGCCGATCGCCGCGCGCGAGATAGGCGGCGAGCGCGCCGTCGACGAGAATCACCGTCGCCCCGACCGATCGAGTCGGTCCGCGTCCTGTCGGCACCGGCGGAAAACGGATCGCCGCGCCGTACGGATTCGCCGGATCGGTCGCCGACAGCACGACGACTTCGACGTCGGTGTCTTCCGCCGACGGATCGCGCAGCGACCGCAACAGATCGAGCGCGCCGGGCAGCGCGAACTGCGTCGCGCCGAGGCCGGCGACGAAATAGCCGCGGCGAATCCGTCCGGCTTCTTCCATCGCTTTCAGCACCGGATACACGACGCCGAATCCGCCGGTGTTGCCTTCCGACGCCACGGCTTCGCGCGTGACGACGCCGTAGCGCGCGAGCAGCTGTTTCGCCCATGCGGCCGCCCATGCCGTTGTTGGCCGGACCTGAAGGTCCGGCGCCACAACTGGAAGGAGACCCCATCGTCCTTCCGCGGAAGGAGGCGCGCTACGGCGCGAACGAAATGCGTGCTCAACGGGTTTGCGCAGGCGACGGCGGCTCGGCGCGCGCGACTGCGTGAACGCGCGCAGCGCCTGGAAGGTGTCGTTGGTGACGAGGCCCTGCCAGGTCAGCGACCACAGCGCGTTGACCGTCTCGGCCGGATAGCCGCCGCCGGCGGCGTCGTGCAGCGGACCGAAGAACGACGCGCCGTTCTTTGCGAGGTAATCGACGATCGCGGATTCGCGCGGGTCACTCGTGACGTCCGGAGCGTCCGTCTTCGGGCGGACGTCCGGCTGAAGCCGGACGCTACGAAATGGTAGTAGCTTCGCCATGTTCTCGGCGAGATACAGCGCGATGCGCCCGTCGCGCTCGCCGATCGGCTCGACGCCGGCCCAGACGACTTCGCCCGCCGCGGCCACTGCATCGAGGTCGGACGGGTCGTAGCCGTCGAGGCGCGCCGGCAGAATGTCCGTTTCGAGAATGGACGCCGCAAGCGGCGCGCCCTGCAGCTGTTCGACGACGTCGAGCAGGGCGTCGGTGCCTTGACGCCGCCGTGCGACACCCTGCCAGCGTGTCGACAGACGCCCGAGCACCGACTGGTCGACAGGTTCGGCTTCCTGCCGCAGCTTTGCGAGCGACCGCCGCCGGATCTGCCGCAGCACGCCCGCATCCGTCCACTCACGCGTCGTCCCGCCGGGACGGAACTCGCCTTCGACGATCGACCCGTCGCCCGCGAGCGACGCGAGCCCGGTCTCGACGAACGCGGTACTCAAGCCGAATCGCGCGGCGAGCTCGTGTGCCGTGAACGGCGCGTGCGTGCGCGCATAGCGGCGAATGAGATTGACGACCGGCAGCTCGGCGGGCGCGAGCAGCTGCGGAGGAATGCCCGGCGGCAACGCGATGCCGAGCGCGTCGCGATACCGTGCGGCGTCCTCGACGGCGACGTAGCGTTCCTCGCCGGCGATGTCGAGCATGAGCGCGCGCCGCTGCTTCACGAGATCGTCCGCCGTGCCGGCGATATCGGGCGACACCGCGCGCGCGGCGATGTCGTCGCGGGACAGATCGCCGATGGACAGCAGCATGTCGTGGACGGCGTCGGCGGTCCGCGCGTGGAATCGCGGGTCCAGCCGCTGCAGCTCGCGCTCGACCGCGTCGATCGACTCGGCATCGAGCAGCTCGCGCAGCTCGGCGTCGCCGATGATCTCGCGCAGCTGCGCCTGGTCGACGGCCAATGCCTGCGCACGCCGCTCGGCCAGCGGCGCGTCGCCGTCGTAGATGAAGCTCGCGACGTAGCTGAAGAGCAGCGACGCGGCAAACGGCGAGGGATGCTCGGAGTTGACGGTGACGACGCGGACCTTGCGGCTCGAGATGTCGGCGAGTGTGGAGACGAGCGCGGGCATGTCGAAGAAGTCGCGCAGACACTCGCGATAGGTTTCGAGCAGCACGGGAAACGATCCGTACTTCGACGCGACGCCGAGCAGATCCGCCGCCTTCTTCCGCTGCTGCCACAGCGGCGCGCGCATCCCCGGACGCCGCTTCGGCAACAGCAGCGAGCGGGCGGCGTTCTCGCGGAACTTCGCGGCAAAGAGCGCCGTCGAGCCGAGCTGGCGGACGACCAGTCCCTGGACCTCGTTCGGATCCGGCAGCAGCAGCCGAGCGTCCGGCGGCTCGTCGACGTCCGGAAACCGCACGACGAAGCCGTCGTCTCCCCAGAGCGTCTCGACGTCGACGCCGCGTTCCTCGCGGATCTTCGCCGCGACGGCCATGGCCCATGGCGCGTGAATGCGTCCGCCGCGGGGAGACAGCACGCAGACGCGCCAGTCGCCGAGCTCGTCACGCACGCGCTCGACGAGCACGGTCGTCGCGTCGGGCACGACGCCGGCGGCAGACTTCTGATCGTTCAAGTACTGGAGCAGGTTTTCCGCGGCGGGGCGGTCGAGATCGTGTTCTCGCGTGAGCGTGTCGATTGCGGCGGCCGGAGGCAGCCGCAGCATCTCGCGAATCAGCCGTCCGATGGCGAGGCCGAACTCCAGCGGACGTCCGGTCTGGTCGCCCTTCCAGAACGGCATTTTGCCGGGCTGGCCTGGCGCAGGCGACACCAGCACGCGGTCGTGCGTGATCGCTTCGACGCGCCAGGACGAAGCGCCGAGGACGAACGTGTCGCCGACGTGCGTCTCGAAGACCATCTCTTCGTCGAGCTCGCCGACACGTGCGGCGCCGGGGCCGGCGCCGAGCAGGAACACGCCGAACAGTCCGCGATCCGGAATGGTGCCACCGTTGATAACCGCGACACGCTTCGCGCCTTCACGCGCCGTGATCTTGCCGCGTGAACGATCCCACGTGATGCGCGGCCGCAGCTCCGCGAATTCGTCGGAGGGATAGCGGCCCGAAAGCATGTCGAGCACGCCGTCGAACGCCGTGCGGCCGAGCTCCGCGAACGGCGCCGCGCGACGGACGGCCGCGAAGAGATCGTCGGCGTCCCAGTCGTCCATCGAGACCATCGCGACGATCTGCTGGGCCAGGATGTCGAGGGGATTGCGTGGATAGCGCGTGGCCTCGACGGCGCCCTCGTGCATCGCTTTCGCGACCGCCGCGCAGGCGACGAGGTCGCCGCGGAATTTCGGGAACACGACGCCCTTGCTGACGGCGTTCACCTGATGCCCGCCGCGGCCGATGCGCTGCAGTCCGCTGGCAACCGACGGCGGCGCTTCGATCTGGACGACGAGATCGATGGCGCCCATGTCGATGCCGAGCTCGAGCGTCGACGTCGCCACGAGCGCGCGCAGCGTCCCTGCCTTCAGCAGGTCTTCGATTTCGACGCGCTGTTCCCGCGCGATCGACCCGTGGTGCGAGCGGACCAGCGTCTCGCCGGCCAGCTCGTTGACCGCCCCGGCCAGCCGTTCAGCCAGCCGGCGGCTGTTGACGAAGATGAGCGTCGACGTGTGCGCGCGAATGAGCTCGAGCAGCTTTGGATGGATCGCTGCCCAAATAGAGGGGTTCGCGGGGTTCCCGGGGTTCCCGGGGTTCCCAGGGTTCTCGAGGTGCCCGCGCGTCGGCGAACCTTGTGAACCTATCTTGGCCATGTCTTCCACCGGGACCTGGATGCTGAGCGACAGCGGCTTCTTCGCGCCGGCGTCGACGATGGTCACGGGCCGGTAGCGGATCGTTCCTTTGTGGACGGCGAACTCGTGATCGATCTGCTCTTCGGGCTGCTCCGGCTTCGGACCGCGACCGCGGCCTTCGAAGGGTCGCTCTACGCCGCCGAGAAAGCGTGCGACCTCCTCCAGCGGTCGTTGAGTGGCCGACAATCCGATCCGCTGGGGCGGCTTTGCGCAGAGTTCGCTCAGGCGCTCGAGCGACAGCATCAGGTGTGCGCCGCGTTTGGTGGGGACGAGCGCGTGGATTTCGTCGACGATGATCGTGTCGATGGAGCGGAGGGCTTCCCGAGCGTTCGACGTCAGGAGTAAATACAGCGACTCTGGCGTCGTAATGAGGATGTCGGCGGGTTCGCGCTGAAAGCGGGCGCGTTCGCTCTGCGGTGTGTCGCCAGTCCGAATCGCTATGACGGGCCGCACGAACTCGTCGCCGCGTGCTTGGGCCACTTGCCCGATACCGTCGAGCGGCGCGCGGAGGTTTCGTTCGACGTCGACCGCCAGCGCCTTGAGCGGCGATACGTAGAGCACGCGGCATCGCGCCGATTTGGCGGGCACCGGCGCGAACATGAGTCGATCGAGACAGGTGAGAAATGCCGTCAGCGTTTTGCCGCTGCCGGTCGGCGAGAAGATCAGCGTCGAGTCGCCGCGCGCGATCGCGGGCCAGCCGAGCGTCTGCGGCCGGGTTGGCGACGCAAACGATCGCGTGAACCATTCACGCACCGCGGGATGAAACGGAACGTTCACAGCAGCAGCATCTTATAATGTTGGTTATCTACTATGGGTGACGCCGGCGAAGGATTGATCGACCAGGACTCGCGCATTCAGGAGCGCATGGAAGAACTCGAACGCGAACGCGCGAAAGCGCACATGAAAGACGTTCGCGATCCTGAGAAAGTCCGCGCGATTGAAAGCCTGCGCCTCGCGCGCAGGGAGCTCGAACGTCAGCTCGAGTCGACGACGCACGAACGGCGCCGCGATTCGATCGGCCAGGCGATGGCCGAGCTCGATCGGCGGATCGAAGAAGCAAACGCGGGTCTGTCCGCCTAAAGGCGGACACTACCCGGGTCGATTGGGTCGATTCCGAATTCGCGCGCGATAGCGGTCGCGAGCGAACTGTAATCATCTGTCAGATGCGCGGGCAGGCCGGCCGGCTGCGGATCCGGAGCGGCGATCGCCTGCGCGATGACCTGTCTGTAGTCTTCCGCCATCAGCTCGACGCGGTGATTCGCGGTCCAGTACTCGCGCGCGGCGAGTCCCATCCGCTGGCGCAGCGCGGCGTCGCCGGCCAGCGTGGACATCGCCGCGACGAGCGCGGCATCTTCATCCAGCAGATCCACTGACAACGCGACCGCCGAAGGGACGTCGGCGTTGTGGGGAAGCGCCGTGACGATCGTCGGTTTTCCCGCGGCGAGCGACTCGATCCACGATCCGGAGGTCTCGCCCGCGCTCGGCCAGCGCAGCGAGAGGCTGATGTCGCCCGCGGCGAGCACGTCCGCGACGCGGTCGTCCTCGATGTAGCCCATGACGTGCACACGCGGCGCGACGCCGTGCGCGGCGATCAGGGTGTCGAGGCCGGGATATCCGTTCTCGCCGGCGATGAGCAGATGTGCGTCGACGCCGCGCGAGATCAGCGATGCGAGCGCGCGGACGATCGGCTCGATCCGTTTTTCCGCCGTCACGAAGCCGAACGCGACGAACGCCACGCCGCTCGCGGGAATGCCGTGCCGCGCGCGAATCGCGCCCCGCGCGTCGGGCGACGTCCGCCGCTCCGGCGTGCCGAGCCGGATGCGCGCGATCTTCGCCGCCGGATACTGCGTGCGCAGGTCGCCGGCGATGGACGCGTTGTGCACCGCCACCAGTCTCGCGGATTCGATCACGGTGCGCGTCATCGGCCAGCGGTAGAACCCCGAGCCGCGCAGATCTTCGATGGCGTACTCGGCGGCGGCCGCCGCGGCGCCGGGATGGTCGTAGGCAAACTCCGCGCGGTAGTCGTCGACCCGGGCGTCGCGGAGCAGCTGCGCCGCGCGCGCGTGATGCAGCCGCGCGTCGTGGAGCACGACCAGGCCGGGATATCTGAACAGGTACCCCCACATGTAGTCGTGAAACGCGGCGTTCCCGAGCTGATAGACGACGAGGTCGTAGGGGCGCTGCCGGTGGCGCCAGACGAAGTCGTGGGCGTGGCGCGACTCGAACCGGTCGATTCGCAGTCCGGCGGCCTCGAGTGGCGGCAGCACGTCGGCGCTGTAACCGGCGATGCCGGTCCGAGCCGGTGGCAGCGGGGAAAACCACGCGAGTCTCATCGGGATCCGATCTTAGTCTCCAGTCCCCGGTCTCCAGTCTCCAGTCTTGGGTCCCTGACCCAGTCGACAGTGGGCGTCGACTGCGATAGCATTAGCCTTTGAGCTTGTGGCTAAGTTCACAAGCAAGAGATCGCCACTTTTCTGACCATGCAGGGCTGGTTTTCCATCCTCATCATGATCGCGCTGGGCGCAGGATTCGCGCTCGTGTCGGTCCTGCTGTCCGCGGTGTTCGGCCCGAAGAAGCCCACGCCCGAGAAGAGCGCGCCGTACGAATGCGGCATGCCGCCGGTCGGCGACGCGCGCGAGCGCCAGTCGGTGAAGTTCTATCTCGTGGCGATGATCTTCCTGCTGTTCGACATCGAAGTCGCCTTCCTCTACCCGTGGGCGATGGCGCTGCGCGATCTCGGGTGGAACGGGTTCATCCAGGTGCTGCTGTTCATGGCGCTCCTGCTCGCGGGCTACGTGTACGTCTGGCGAAAAGGCGCGCTGGATTGGGGCCTTGATAAAGAGACGTCAAAGGCCAGGAGCATGAAGGCATAGGGCATATGGGAATCGAATCCGAATATGAAATTCCCGTCCTGACCACGACCGTCGAGAAGATGGTGCAGTGGGCCCGCCGGTCGTCGATCTGGCCGGTGACGTTCGGCCTCGCCTGCTGCGCGATCGAGATGATGGCGATGAGCTGCAGCCGGTACGACATCGCCCGCTTCGGCGCCGAGGTCTTCCGCGGCAGCCCGCGCCAGTCGGACCTCATGATCGTCGCCGGACGCCTGTCGCGGAAGATGGCGCCCGCCCTGCGCCGCATCTACGACCAGATGCCGGAGCCGAAGTGGGTCATCTCCATGGGCGCGTGCGCGTCGATTGGCGGCGTCTTCGACAACTACGCCATCGTGCAGGGCGTCGATCAGGTCGTCCCCGTCGACGTCTACGTGCCCGGCTGCCCGCCGCGCCCCGAATCGCTCATCTACGGCATCGTCCAGCTCCAGCGGAAGATCGCCGAACAGCGGCTCGTCCAGGTCTAGATGGCCGACGCCGCCGCGCTTGTCGCCTCGATCCAGTCGGCGGTGCCCGACGCCGCGATTGAACCGGCGGCGTCCGTCGATCTCCAGGCCACGATCTTCGTCACGCGCGATCAGCTGCCGGCCGTCGCGCGCGCGCTGCGCGACCATGCGGATCTGAAGTTCGCGTTCCTCGCCGAGCTCACCGCGGCCGACTACTGGCCGCACGAACCGCGCTTCGAAGTCGTCTACGTCCTCGTCTCCATCGAGCACAAGCTGCGGCTGCGCATGAAGGTGCGCCTGTCCGGCGACGACGCGCATCTGGCGACGGTCAGCGCGATCTGGCCCGCCGCCAACTGGCTCGAACGGGAGGTCTGGGACATGTTCGGCATCGTCTTCGACGGCCATCCCGATCCGCGCCGTCTGCTGATGCCCGAGGACTGGGAAGGCTTCCCGCTGCGGAAGGACTCGCCGGTGCAGATCCGCCGGCCTACGACGACGTTCGAGCCGCTGCAGGTCACGGCTGAAGAATTCCGCGAGAACGTCCAGCGGGACCGGTTGTCTCG
>DATNBT010000413.1:0-12216 GCA_035571855.1 Vicinamibacterales bacterium | reverse complement strand
CGCGGGGCCGTTCGCCCGCGTGCGCAACCCGCTCTACATCGGCAACATCCTGCTCTGGACGGGCTTCGCCATCAGCGCGCGGCTGCTCTGGCTCGCGCCGATCATCGTCGTCCTGCTCGTGCTCGAGTACCACGCGATTGTGCGGTGGGAGGAAGACCTGCTGCGCCGGCGGATGGGCGAGCCGTACGCGCGGTATCTCGCCGAGGTGCCGCGATGGCTGCCGTCCTTTCGCGCGCGAACCTCTGCGTCTCAGGCGGACGCGGCGTTTTCCTGGAGACAGACGCTCTTCAGCGAGCGCGGGACTTTGATCGCGATCGTGCTGGGCGTGCTGCTGCTCTGGATAAAGGCTCGTTTTTGAGCGTCTGCCACAGATACCAGGACGCGACGGATCGATACGGCCGCCACGCTTCCCCCAGCTTCTGAATCTTCTTCGCGTCGGGACGCTTGCGCAGCCCGTACAGCCGCTGGATGGCGTTGACGATGCCGAGATCGCCGGCGGGAAGGACGTCCGGACGATGCAGGCGGAACATCAGAAACATCTCCGCCGTCCATCGGCCGAAGCCTTTCACGGACGTCAGGCGTTCGATGACCAGTTCGTCCTCGAGCGTCTCGAGCTCGTCGAGCACGAGACGGCCGTCGGCGATTCGCGTGCACAGATCGCGAAGGTAGCTCACCTTCTGCCCGCTCAATCCGACACCGCGCAGCGCCGCGTCGTCGAGCGCGTGAATTTTCTCGGGATGAATGTGACCGTCCGGAAAAAGGGCGACGAAGCGGCCGAAGATCGTCGCGGCGGCTTTCGTCGAGAGCTGCTGGCTCACGATCGCCCCGACGAGCGCGCTCAGATGATCCTTGCGCTGGCGGTCGGCCATGCCGCAGGCGCCGATCTTCCTGATCGCCGCGCCAAGCCGCTTGTCGCGCCGCATCAGCAGGCGGCGCGCTTTCTCGTATTCAGCCGGTGTCACGTCGTTCGGTGTACTCAGTCGCGGCAGGCGATGCGGAAGCCGATGCTGTACGCGTACGTGTCTGGCGGGACCTTATGGCGGTACGCGCAACGCATCATCGTGACGTCGTCGGTGACCCACGACGCGCCGCGGACGATGCGCAGGCTGCCGTTGGCGGGCCCCTGCGGATCCCGCGCTTCGCCCTGCCCGTAATACTCGGCGCCGTACCAGTCGCCGACCCATTCCCAGACATTGCCGATGACGTCGCAGAGCCCGTACGGGTTCGGCGGGTACGTGCCCGTCGGACGCGTGCCTCGCTGGCGCTTCGTTTCTGGATCGGCGAGGTAGTTGCCGCGAGAGGGATCGAGGTCGTCGCCCCACGGAAATCGCGTGCCGTCGACGCCGCCGCGCGCGGCGCGCTCCCATTCCGCTTCGCTCGGCAGCCTGAACTCGCGGCCGAGCTCGTTCGAGAGCCACACGCAATACGCGAGCGCGTCGTCGTGTCTGACGAGCACGACGGGATGGTTGCCGCATCCCTGCGGCGGCTCGCCGTCGTTCCAGACGTACGGCGCGGCGAACTCGCGGAAGACGCCGTCGCGGCCGCCGGCGGCAATCAGCGGAAGCCCGCGAACGGCCGGCGCCGGATGTCCGGTCGCGCGCACGAACCGCGCGTACTCATCGTTGGTGACGGGAAAACGGCCGATGAAAAACTCGCTGACGTACACACGATGAACCGGTCGCTCATCAGCCTCGCCATCAGCGGCGCCCATGAGGAAGTCACCGCCAGGAATGCGGGCCAGATGCGGAGCGGCGGCAGCGTTCATCGTGCGATCGAGCGCGACATTCCCTGCGTCGGCTGTCACGGCTTAAGCAAAACGCCAGTATAGTTCATCAACATGGGACCATTTCACGACATTACAGTTCTGGATCTCACGCGAGTGCTGTCAGGACCGTATTGCACAATGTTGCTCGGCGATCTCGGCGCGCGCGTGATCAAGATCGAACAGCCTCGCAAAGGCGACGACACGCGCGCGTGGGGCCCGCCGTTTCTGTCGGGAGAGAGCGCGTACTTCCTCAGTGTTAACAGGAATAAAGAGAGCGTCAGCCTCGACTTCAAAAATCCGCGCGGCCGCGCGATTCTCGAGGAGCTGATCGCGAAAGCCGACGTGCTCGTCGAAAATTTCCGGCCCGGCACGCTCGAGCGGATGCAGCTCGACTACGCGTCGCTGTCGGCGAAGTATCCGCGCCTCGTCTACTGTTCGCTGTCGGGCTTCGGGCACAGCGGACCGCGCAGCGCCGAAGCCGGGTACGACGCCGTGCTGCAGGGAGAAGGCGGCATGATGAGCCTCACCGGATCTCCCGACGTGCCGCCCGTGCGCGTCGGCGTCGCGATTGCCGACATCGTGTCGGGAATGTTTGCCGCACAGGGCGTCAGCGCCGCGCTCTATGCGCGCGAGCGCACCGGACGCGGACAGCACGTGGACATCGCCATGCTCGACTCGGTCGCGGCGCTGCTGACCTACCAGGCCGGCATCTTCTTCGCGACCGATGTGCCGCCGACACGGCTCGGCAACCGTCATCCGACGATCGTGCCGTACGAAACCTTCACGGCGTCGGACGGCGAGTTCATGCTCGCCGTCGGCACCGACGATCAGTGGCGGAAGTTCTGCGAGGTCGCGTCGATCGACGGCGTCGAGGAGTTCGCGGCGAATCGCGCGCGCGTCACCGGCTACGACCGCCTGCGCCCGAAGATCGCCGCCGCGCTCAGGACGCAGCCGAGGAGCTACTGGATCGAGAAGCTGAAAGCCGTCGGCGTTCCGTGCGGCTCGGTGCGCAACCTGCAGGAAGTGTTCGCGGACGCGCAGATCGCCGCGCGAAACATGGTGGTGCCGATGAAGCACGGCGTCGCCGGCGACATCCGCGTCCTCGGCTCTCCGCTGAAGCTGTCAGCGACGCCGTCGTCGCAGCGGACGCCGCCGCCGACGCTCGGCCAGCATACCGACGCGGTCCTGCAGAAAGAGCTCGGGCTCACCGGCGACGCGGTGAATGAACTTCGAACGCAGGGTGTCGTCTGATGGAAACCTCCGTCGTCCGGCAGCGCGTGCGCGAAGTGCTTCACCGCGGCAAACGGCCGGCGGAAGAACGGCGCACGGCCAGGATGCACCAGATGGATCGCGCGACGGAGGAGTACGAGGAGTTCCTCAGACGCACCGCCGTTCCGCTGTTCAAACAGGTCGCGAACGTCCTCAACACGGAAGGACATCGGTTCGACGTCTTCACGCCGGGCTCGAGCGTCCGGTTGATGGGCAGCCGCGGCAACGACGACTACATCGAGATCGTGCTGGACACGAAAGGCGCGGCGCCGAAGCTGCTCGGACGATCGAGCCACGTCCGCGGCGGCGGCGACGTCACGCAGTCCGAGCTGGTGCTGAACGCAACGGCGGACATCAGCGCGATCACGGAAGACGATTTGCTCGGCTATGTGTTGAGTGAACTGGAGAACTTCGTGGGGACTGGAGAGGCGGGACGGGCGGGATAGGCAGGATCTCCATCCCGCCCATCCTGCCAATCCCGCCTATCCCGCCCTCTCGATCAGCGCCGTATCCATCCCGAGGCGCTTGAGCAGCGCCAGGAAGCCCGCGCGATCCGCCGCGCGGCGGTACGCCTCACGAACATCGACCGAACCGCTCTGCACCAGCCCCGCCAGCGCGTCGTTGAGCGGCTGCATGCCCTGCCGGCGGCCGCCGTCAATGGCGAGCGGCAGTTGGGAGGTGCGGCCTTCGGCGATGATGCTCGACACGGCCGGATTGCTGAGAAGGATTTCGCGCGCGGCGAGCCTGCCGCCCCCGTTCTTCCTGACGAGCACCTGCGCGACGACGCCGCGGACGTTTTCGGCGAGCGCGAGCTGCACCTGCCGGCGGTACTCGGGCGGATAGAGATTGATGATGCGGTCGATCGCCGCCGTCGTGTCGTGCGCGGGGAATCCTCCGATCACGAGCTGACCGGACGCGGCGGCTTCGAGCGCGACGTTGATCAGCGGCGCCGTCCGCATCGATTCGATCACGATGACGTCCGGATCCTCGCGCAGGGCGGCGCGGGCCACGCTCTCCACTTCCTCGTGGCTCCCGCGGACCTCGCGCTGGCTGATGAACGACGTGCCGCGCTCGTGGACGACGTTGATTTCGTTTTCGATCGTGATGATGTGGTCGCGGCGCGTGCGGTTCATCAGATCGACGAACGCCGAGATCATCGTGCGCTTGCCGCTCAGGCGCGGGCCGGCGATGAGCACGATGCCTTCGGGCTCGATCGCGAGCGACTGCACTTCGCGCGTGAGACCGAGCTGCTCGGTCGACACCGCGCGGACGGGCATCATGCGGAAGATGCCGCCGGGCCCGTTGTGATCGCGGAAGCTCAGGCAGCGGACGCGGCCGACGCCTTCGAGATCCGTCACCCACTCGGTCGCCTGTCCGATGCGGAGCGCTTCGTGCGTCCGCTCCGGCATCATCGTCAGCAGGAGCGACTCGACTTCGTTCGGCCCGAATGACGGCTCGCCGTCGAGCATCTGGATTTCGCCGTCCACCCGCACCGACGGCCGCGCGCCCGACGACAGATACAGCGTCGACGCGCCGCGCGCGGCGGCCAGACGAACGAGGCGATCGAGTCCGGAGACGCCGCTCGAGACGATCGGCGCGGGCGTGTCCATGCGGATCGGGCTGCGCGCGAGCGGCAGCACGGGAGCCAGCGGCGGCGGTGTCTGGTACAGCGGCTCGGGCTGCAGCGTGATCGCCGGCGGCGCGGCGACCGGCGGCGGCGCGGCGACGGCAGCCGGCTGGACGACAGGAGCCGGCGCGGGCGGCGGCGGCGCAACCGGCTTCGGCGGCGCGGGCGCCACGACAGGCTTCGGCGCGGGCGCGGCAGCGGGCTTCGGTGCCGCCGGCGGAACGACCGGCGCAGGCTTCGCGGGTGCGGGCGGCGCGGCAACGACCGGCTGCGGTTTCGGCGCGGGCTTACCCTCCGTTGCGCGAAGCGCGGAGGAGGGTGCGGGTGGCGGCGCGACGATCGGCGTCGGCTCCGGAGCGCGCGGCGCGGAGGACGTCGGCGTGACGCGTGCAGCCGGCGGCGTGATGTCGAGGTCGCCGGACGCCGCAGCAGACGACGCCCCGAACAGCTGCGCGGCATCCGGCAGCGACAGCGAGAGGTCGTCGTCTTCCGATTGCGCCGCTGGAGCGACGGCCAGCGGCATCTCGACGACCGGCTCGGGCATCCGCGGCGCTGCTGCGACCGCGGGCGCGACGGGCGCCGGCGCCACCGTCGCGGCGGCCGCCGGTTTCACGTCCAGATCGGGAATCGAATCATCGACGGCGGCAGTGACCGCGACCGCGGCCGTCGGCGACGGCGCGCCGAACAGATCGTCCGGCACACGATCGTCGTCGGGAATCTTGCGCCGCCGGATTTCCACCCAGACATCGTCGCCGCCGCGGGCCGCGACGACGGTGAAGCTCTCGCCGGTGAATCCGGGCTGGGCGGCAAGCTCGTGCTGAATCGCGCCGAACTCGTCGAGCGCGTTGAAGACGTCGGGAGGCAGCAGCTGCGAGACGATGCCGTTGACGGCGTCGAGCGCGAGGCCCTTGCTCGCGAGTTCGACCTGGCCCGACGGCGCGACGACGTACGGCTTGTCGCCCGCGTGCATGACGAGGGCTTCGCCGTCGATGCTGACTATCGCCTGGAGGAGCGAAGGTACAAGGCTCATCGCCAAATGCACATATCGGCAACTTTCGCCTCGACCATTAGCGCTACATCTATGTACTCGCCTCGTACAGGCGGACCAGTTCCACCAGTTTGTACCCCTTCGTCTGGTACGGCGGGATGATGCGTTCCGTCTTCAGGTACTGCAGCATCGCCTCGTCCGAGTAGTCGGGCGCGCCGATTTCAGGAGCCGCGGCGAGCGCTTTTTCCAGATCCGGCATGGACATCTTCTTATAGGCGACCGACCGCGTGCCGGGAAACAGGCCGAGGCGGCGGACCGGCTCGGCCCGCGTGGCCGTTTCGAAGGCGACGAAGATCTCGTTGCTCATGAAGTTGTAGTCGGCCTCCGATCGGCTCGCCGGCGCGTCTTCGACGCGCACGAGCGCCACGCCGTCGATCTGCTTCAGCCGATCGACGAGGACCTGCGTGAACGTTCCTTCGCCGGACCACTTCGACGTGTCGACTTCCATTACGTTTTCTTCCTCGCGATGTGAATCGCCATCAACCCGCCGAGCAGCGGCCGCCACTCGACCTTGTCGAAGCCCTGCGCTTCGAACATCCGCGCGACCCCGATCGCACCGGGATAGTTGCGGATCGACGCGGGAATGTACCTGTATGTATCAGGATCGCGATGCAGAAGCCATCCGAGCACCGCGCCAGTGACGTTGAGATACGCAAGATACACCGCGCGGACGATCGCATTCGACGGCTTGTTGAAGTCGAGCGACAGCATCAGGCCGCCCGGCTTCAGCACGCGATGAATCTCGCCGATCGACGCACGCAGATCCGGCACGTTGCGCAGACCGTAGCCCGCGGTGACGACATCGAAGGAACCGGCGGCCAGCGGAAGCGCCAGCATGTCCCCGACCAGGAACGCCGGCGGATGAACGCGCGTCCGCGCCTTCGCCGCCGCGATCTGGATCATGCGCAATGTGACGTCGATGCCAACGACGTCGGCGCCCGCGTCCGCGAGCGCGAACGCGATGTCACCGGTGCCGGACGCAAGATCGACGGCGCGGACACCCTCGCACGGCCCGGCCAGTGCGACGAGACGCCGCTTCCACCGCCGGTCCTGCCCGTACGACAGGACCACCGTAATCAGATCGTAGCGATCGGCGATCGTCGCAAACAGGCGGCGGACGTACGTGCGCTTGCCGTCAGGCGTCGAGATCGCCTCTCTCAGGGCCATGAGATTTCGTCGGATAATATCTCCGCATGCTCCCGTCGAGCACGGTCGAGAACTACCTCAAGGCCATCCATCACGGGCAGTCCGCGCTGCCGAAGGGCCAGCGCCTGCTCCCGATGGGACAGATCGCGGCGGCGCTGTCGGTCACGCCCGGCACCGCGACGACCATGGTCAAGGCGCTGGCGGAGTCGGGGCTGGTCGAGTACGAGCCGTACAGCGGCGTGCGCCTGACGAAAGCCGGCGACAAGCTCGCGGCCCTCGTGCTGCGCCGGCATCGCCTCGTCGAGCTGTTTCTCGTCCAGGTGATGGGCATGGCCTGGGACGAGGTGCACGACGAAGCCGAACAGCTCGAGCACGTCGTCTCGGACCGCCTTATCGATCGCATCGACGAGATGCTCGGGCGTCCGACGCACGATCCGCACGGCGATCCGATTCCCGACTCCCGCGGCGCCATCGCCCACCGCCAGCTCGACAGCCTGCTGACGTGTCCGATGCACACGCCGCTGCGCGTCACGCGCGTCGCCGATCAGGATCCGGTGTTCCTGCGCTTCATCGAGCAGAACAATCTCAAGCCGGGCCAGTCGATCGCGGTCGAAGCCCGCGATGCCGCCGCGGATTCAGTGGTGCTGCGCGGACGGGATCGCGCGCTGACGATCGGCGCGCGCGCGGCGTCGAAGCTGCTGGTCGAAACGGCATGAAGAACGGCCGTCCCGGGCCGCTCCTGTTCCTCGCCGCGCTTCTGCTGTCGTCTCTTCCCGCCCACGCGCAGCAGCCGGACGAAAGCATCGAGCCCGATCGGCCCGACGTGACGAACGGCACCCACATCGTCTCGCCCGGTCTCGTGCAGATTGAATTCGGGGGGATGTACACCCGCGACACCGCGGAGCAGAGCGGGGGCACGTCGCCGTTCACCATTCGCATCGGCGTCGCCGACTGGATCGAAGCGCGGTTCGGCGCCGACGGCCTGACGACGCAGAACGGACCGGACGCGAACGGCACCAGCTTCGGCAACATTCAGGTGGGCGCGAAGCTCCGGCTCTGGGCCGATCCCGGCGGCGCACCCGTCCTGTCGATCCTTCCCAACATCAACCTGCCGACGGCGGATGCGACCAAAGGCCTCGGATCCGGCGATGCCGACTACACGATCGCCCTGCTGACGGGCACCGACATCCGCAAGCGGGGACACATCGACGTCAACTACGGAGTCGGCGCGATCGGCGCCGGCCAGGGCCGGCCGCACTACGTGCAGCACCTGATCTCGGCCTCGATCAGCGACGCGGTCACGGATCGCTGGAATCCGTACGTCGAGGTCTTCTGGTTTTCGCGCACGGACGTCGACACGTCCCCGGAAACGGCCATCGACACGGGCGTCATCTACGAGCTCGGCTCGCACCTGGCGCTCGACGGCGGCGTGCAGTTCGGCGTCGCGGGTCCGGCGTCAAACTTCGGCGTGTTCGGCGGCATCAGCGTCGTCCTCGGCGCCGAGCGCGCGCTGAACGGCCGCTATCGCAACGTGAAACCTCCGAAGACCCGGCGCTGACACGGCGCGCAGCATTGCCTGCGCTGCGGTTGCTGCGTATGATGAAGAGTCCGATGGCGCGCAAGCTCAGGCTGCTCTCGTGTGTCGTTGCGGCCGCAGCTGCGCTCATGGCCGGGCGCTCGCCGGCCGTCGCCGGCGCCTACGCATGGAACGGCTCGACGTTCCACAGCTTCCATAACCATCCAGCCGCGAAACAGCTCCCGCAGGGATTTACGCTGCCCTCGTCGGATCTCGACGTAAAAGTTTCATCGCTGGTCGCCGCGGACCTCGACGCCGACGGCGACCTCGACATCGTCGCCGCGCAGCGCGTCCACGGCGTCGTCAACATCGTCGTCTGGGAAAACGACGGCGCGGGAAGGCTGACGCGCCGCCAGCCGGCGCCGCCGAAGACGCTGAGCAGCGAACCGGCGCCGCCATCGGTCGACGACCGCGCGGATGCGACGGCCGCATCGATTCAGCCCGAGACGCCCGCGGTCGCGCCGATCTGCGAAACGGGCCGGCTGACGCTTCCCGAGCTCGGGTGCGAGCGCCCCCGCGCGCCCGACGCGGTCTCGGCCGACGTCTCCGTCCTCCGCTCACGATCCCCTCCGCTGAACTCCTAGTTCTCCGTTCCTTCAACACAGGGTTCTGATCGCGCGGCCGCATGCACGGCCGTGGTGCGAGTGCGCACGTCCGCGCGGAGGGTGTCATGAGAAATTCGAGAACGGACGCCGTGGTGGCGGCCATCGCCATCGCCGCGTGGGCCGCGCAGGTATCGGCGCAGACGCCGCCACTGACTGTTCAGCAGGCCGTGAGCGAGGCGATCGATCACAACCTCTCGCTGATCGCCGAACGCTACAACGTGACGGTCGCGCAGGCGGCGGTCGTCACCGCCGGACTGCGGCCGAATCCGGTCGTCACCGTCAACGCGATGCTGCCGGACGGCGACCTCGTGGAGTCGGGGATCGCCACCCGCGAAGGCGTGCTCCGGACCGATTACGTGCTCGAGCGCGGCGGCAAACGCGAGCGGCGGGTCGAGCAGGCGACGCTCGCGAAATCGGTCGCGGAGCTTCAGCTGCTCGACACCACGCGCAGGCTCGTGCTCGACGTCGAGACGGCATTCGCCGACGTCCAGCTCGCGAAGCTGAACCTCGCGCTCGCCCGCGAAAATCTCGCGACCTTCAACAACGTCGTGTCGATCAACGTCGAACGCGTGCGGACGGGCGATCTCGCGCAGGTGGAGCTCGCGCGATCGCGGCTGGCGGCGCTGCAGTTCCAGAACGACGTCGAGCAGCAGACGGTCAAGCTCGAGATCGCGCGCAACCGTCTGGCAGTTCTGCTCGGCCGGAAGTCCGGTGAGGCGATCGACGTCGCGGGGGAGCTGCGGCGCGACGCCGCCGCCGTCGATCACGACGCCGTCAAGGCGCGCGCGCTCGAACAGCGTCCCGATCTGCGTGCCGCCCGCAGCGATCAGGCCCGATCGACCGCCGATCTGCGCCTGCAGCTCGCGAACGCGAAGATCGACTACACGATCAGCGGTGAGTACCACCGCGAACACGGCGGCGGCTTAGACGGCAACGCCTACGGCGTGTTCTTCAGCGCGCCTCTCCCGATCTTCAATCGCAATCAGGGCGAAGTCGCGCGCGCGGACGTCCAGCGCACGCAGCTCGAAGCCAAGACGCGGGCACTCGAATCCGACGTCGTCGCGGATCTCGACGCCGCGTTCGCGGAATACACGTCGGCACGGCAGATCGTCGAACGCATCGAGCGCGACATGCTCGCGCAGGCCCGCGACGTCAGGTCGACGATGGAGTACTCGTACCGGCGGGGCGAAGCGAGCCTCGTGGAATTTCTCGACGCGGTCCGTGCGTTCAACGACACGACGCGGAGCTACAACGAGGCGCGCGCCGACTACGCGCGCAGCCTCTATACGCTCGACGCGCTTTCCGGAAAGGTGACCCCATGACCCGCCCCTGCCTCACCGCTCTTCTGTCCGGCGCGCTGTTCGCGGCGGCGGCATGCGGCGGACATCCGGATCCGCAGGCGGCTACCGCGCCGGCGCCGCCATCGGCCACCGGCGACACCGTCGTGCTCACGAGCGATTCGCCCATGCTGAAGCAGCTGCATCGCGAGCGCGTCGCCGTACGCGACCTGCCGACCGACGAGATCGTCGCGCCCGGGAAGCTGGAGGTGAACCCGAATCGTGTGTCGAAGGTCGTGCTCCCCGTCGCGGGCCGTGTGGCGACGGTGCTCGTGAAGATCGGCGACGCGGTGAAGAAAGATCAGCCGCTGCTCACGATCCAGAGCCCGGACGCCGACAGCGCGATGTCGTCGTTTCTGTCCGCCCGTGCGGCGGAGGGCCAGGCGGACGTCGCGCTCGGCAAGGCGCAGGCCGACGCCGATCGCGCCGCCGATCTCTTCGAGCACAACGCGGTCGCGAAGAAGGACGTCCAGGCGGCCGACTCGGCGCTCGCCCAGGCAAAGGCGGCCGTCGAACAGGCGCGCGCGACGCGCGAGCAGTCGGCGCGCCGCCTCTCCGTACTCGGCCTCTCCTCGAACGGCTTCGATCAGCAGGTCGTCGTCCGCGCGCCCCTGTCGGGCAAGGTGCTCGAGCTGAGCGTCGTGCCGGGCGAATTCCGCAACGACACGACCGCGCCGGTGATGACGATCGCGGACCTGAGCACTGTCTGGGTCGGTTCGCAGGTGCCCGAGACGTACATCCGGTTCGTGCAGATCGGCGAGCGCGTGGAGATCAGCCTCGTCGCGTATCCGGGAGAGACGTTCGAGGGACGTGTCTCGCGCATCGCGGACACCGTCGATCCGGCGACGCGCACGGTGAAGGTGCAGGCGGAGCTCGACAACCCGAAGGGCCTGCTCCGCCCGGAGATGTACGGAAGCATTCATCACATCGAGTCGACGAAACCGACGACGGTGATTCCGGCCGGTGCGGTCATTCAGAGCGGTGACCGGTCGACGGTGTTCGTCGAGACGTCGCCGGGCCGCTTCGTCCAGCGCACGGTGTCGATCGGCCCGCGGGCGGGCGACATGATCCGGGTCGTCAGCGGCGTCTCCGAGGGCGACGTCGTCGTCAGCGACGGCGCGATGCTGCTGCAGGGTCTGTTGAGGCGGTCGTAAGCCATGATCGCGCAACTGCTCCGCATCGCGCTCCGTCAGCGCTTCGTGTCGGTGCTGCTCGGCCTCGCGCTGATCGCGGCCGGCATCTGGTCGTTCACGCAGCTCAGCATCGAAGCGTATCCCGACATCTCGGACACGCAGGTCGTCGTCATCTCGCTGTACCCGGGACACGCCGCCGAGGAAATCGAGCAGCAGGTGTCCGTGCCGATCGAGCGCGCGCTGAACAGCGTGCCGAACGTCATCGCGCGCCGGTCGCGGACGATCTTCGGGCTCTCGGTCGTCGAGCTCACGTTCGAGTACGGCACGAACGACTACTTCGCGCGACAGGTCGTCCTCGAGAAGCTCCGCGATGCGCAATTGCCGGACGGCGTCGTGCCGACGCTCGGGCCGCTGTCGACCCCGATTGGCGAGCTCTATCGCTACACGCTCCAGGGCAACGGGCAGGATTCACGTGAGCTGCGCGAGATCGAGGACTGGGTCGTCGAGCCGCGGCTGCTGCAGGTGCCCGGCGTCACCGACATCACGCCGTTCGGCGGGGTGATCAAGCAGTACCAGATCGACGTCGATCCGGCGGCGCTGACGAAATACAACCTCTCCATCCGCGACGTCGCGACCGCGATCGACGCGAACAACCAGAACGCCGGCGGCGCGCTGCTCGACAACGGCCAGCAGAGCATGGCCGTGCGCGG
>DATNBT010000412.1:0-2006 GCA_035571855.1 Vicinamibacterales bacterium | reverse complement strand
TAAGGGCGGCAAGCTTCGCACCTGGCACCTGATGCGGCACCTCGCACGGCGCCACGAGATCACCTACCTCGCCTTCAGGGAGCCGGACCAGCCGGCGGCCGACGTCGAGGGGATGAAAGAAGTGGCAGCGCGCGTCGAGACGATCACCCGCCGCGAGCCGGCGAAGGGCACGCTGCGCTTCTACGTCGACGCGGCGCTGCACCTCGTCGATCCGCTGCCGTACGCGGTCGGCAAGTACCGCTCGGCGGAGTATCGCCGCCGGCTCGAGGCCCTGCTCGCCCGCGAGCGCTTCGATCTGATCGTCTGCGATTTCCTGTTTCCCGCCGTCAACCTGCCGAAGCGGCTGCCCTGCCCGGCGGTGATGTTCACGCACAACGTCGAGTCGGAGATCTGGCGGCGGCACGCCGAGACGGCGTCCGGGGTCACGCGGCCGCTCTACACAACGCAGTACCGACGCATGCTGCGCTTCGAACGTCGCGCCCTGGATCGATTCGACGGCGTTCTGGCCGTGTCGGCAACCGATCGCGACACGCTGACGCAGATCTATTCCGATGCGATTCACGGTCCTGTGCACATCGTGCAGACCGGTGTCGACATCGAGTTCTTCGAGCCGGCGCCCACACCGGCCGGTTCACGAACCTTGGTGTTCACGGGGTCGATGGACTGGCTACCCAACGAGGATGCGATGCTGCACTTCTGCCGCGACGTACTGCCCCGCATCCGCGCGCAGGAGCCGCAGGTCTCGCTCTCGATCGTGGGCCGGGCCCCAACGCCGGCAGTCGCCCGCCTCGCTCAGGAGCCGGGCGTCTCGGTCACGGGTCGCGTCGACGACGTTCGCCCGTACATGGCCGAGAGTGCCGTGTACGTCGTGCCGCTGCGCATTGGCGGCGGCACGCGCCTCAAGATCTTCGAGGCGATGGCGATGGGCAAGGCTGTCGTCTCGACGACCGTCGGCGCGGAAGGGTTGCCTGTGCAGGACGGCGAGCATCTGTTGCTCGCTGACGATTCGGACAGCTTCGCATCCGCCGTCGTCCGGCTGCTGCGCGACGACGAGCAACGGCGTTCGCTCGAAGCCTCGGCCCGGACACTGGTCGTCGAGCACTACGATTGGGCGGCGGTTGCCGGCGATCTGGATCGGGCGCTGACGCGCGTCGCGAAGGGTTCAACCGATCACTCGACCCCGCGGACGTCGACAGCGACCGCGCCGGCGATGGCCAAAGAAGTTCATGCGACCAACCGCGCCCGGTAACCCCACGCCGGCAGTGCGCTGGCCGGACGGAAAATCGTTTGCGTTTACCGTGTTCGACGATCCCGACGCGCAGACCGTCGACGGCGGTGGCCTGGTGTATTCGTTGCTCGCGGACCTCGGCTTCCGAACGACACGCGGCGTCTGGCCGGGGCCGGTCGTGCGCACGCCGAACTCCGGCGGCGAAACGTGCGCCAACGGGAAGTATCTCGATCAGACGCTCGATCTGCAGTCGCGCGGCTTCGAGGTCGGCTACCACAACACGACGCCACACTCATCGACACGCGAGGAGATCGCGCGCGGGCTGGACACGTTTCAGCGCTACTTCGGACACGATCCGCGAACCATGGCGAATCACTACAACGCCGAAGCGATCTACTGGGGACAGGCGCGCGTCACGCCGCCGATCCGCGCGCTGTACAGCGTGGCCACGCTCGGTCGGACATCGAACGCGTTCTTCGGGCACATCGAAGGTCATCCGTCGTTCTGGGGAGACATCTGCCGTCGGCGGGTTGGCTATTGCCGCAACTTCGTCTACGCAGACATCGACACGCTGGCGGCGTGTCCGTGGATGCCCTACTACGATCCCTTACGGCCCTTCGTCGGCGCGTGGTATGCGTCGGCTGAAGGGTCGAACGTGTCGCGGTTCATCACGACGCTGGCCGAAGCCAATCAGGATCGCCTCGAGGAGCACGGAGGCGCCTGCGTCATGTACACACACTTCGGTCACGGGTTCGTCGAAAACGGCAAGCTGGATCCG
>DATNBT010000411.1:0-4296 GCA_035571855.1 Vicinamibacterales bacterium | reverse complement strand
GCTGTCGCCCGGCACCCACGTGCCGTCGATCAGCCCCTTCGAGCCCGGCGCCGACGTGTCGTAATCCTCGAGGTCGATGTGCTGGAAATGTCCGTACGCGTTCGTCACGTCGTGAATCGCCATCACGTCGAAGTACACCGGGTCGGGCGTCGTCCATCCTTTGTTGGTCGCGATCCATGCACCCTGAAAAGTGCCGCGATGGTCCTGGTGGAAGAGCAGCTTGTTGGTGAGGTACGGTTCCCACGGGCGGCTGCTGCCCGACACGGCTCCATTCGCGAAGTACGGGGTTACCACTTCGCTCATCACGCGCGCGAGCAGCGCGGCCTGCACGTCCGGCTCGAGGTAGTCGAACGGAGACACGTTCGACCCGCCGGCGTCGTCGGTCCGCACGCCGTCTGACCGGTTGTAGTCGACGAGATTGAACTCCGCCGACGCCGCCATGCCGACGGCGTCGCCCTGCTTCACGCGCTGACCCGGGACGACGAGCGAATGCTCGACGAGCTGATGCTTTCCGACGAGGGCGTGTCCATAGTCGATGTCGATGTAGTAGAAGCCATCGATGAGCTGCACAGCGCGCACGGTGCCGTCCGCCCAGCTTCCCACCACGGTACCCGGCTTGGTCGGAATCCAGACATGATCCAATCCTTCGACATGCCCGCCCTCGTGCGCGCCGAAGAACCCGAGACCGCCCGTGGGACCGAGCACGATGCTGTCGAGCGGCACCGGCAGGCGCAGGCGAACCGGCGAGCCCCAGCTCGGCACGGGCTGCACCCACGCGCCGTCGACCCAGGTCACGGGAACGACCGCGGCCGGCGGTGTGATGCCGTCTATCCCGCCGGCGATGCTGCTGCCGTCGTGGCCGCAGGCGGTCACCAGGGCGACGAGGACGAGCCAGGAAGGTCGAGCCATGGTGCGTTCGAGTGCGGGAATCACGAGTTTCGAAAGCCGGTCTCGATGAGACGGACGCCGAGCTCGTGAGCACGCAACGTTCTTGGCGCCAATATGCCGAGAGACGAACGTCGAATCTCTCCTATAGATGTCGTCACCCGGCCGGCGCAGGCTCCGATGAACGCCCCCCGCCCGCCTTCTTGATCCTCAGCGTTCCGCTCTCCGTCGTCCCGCGCATCGTCTTCGTGAACGTTGCCGCTCGAACGCCCGAGGCCTCGACCGTGAAGTCGAAGGTGTACGCGCCGCCGAGCATCGACGTATGCACTTCCGAACCGCTCACCCGTACCTCGTCGACATCCTCGGGCTCGGCGAGCTTGGGGCTCGTGACGACGCCGCGCCACCCTCCCTTCGTCACGCGGATCGTCAGCGTCCCGGTGATCGGCTCGCCGTTCTGCGGCGTGAGGCTGAACTCGTACTTGCCGACGACGGCCGCCGTATCGACCGGGGCGCCTCGCTGCGCCTGCACGGTCTGCGCCGTCGCGAGTGCCACCCCGATCGCCGCCGCAAGCATCGATATCCAAATACGCATTGTCATCCTCTCATGTGTGAGTGTCGGGCGCATGCTCAGCCGGCCGAGATGAACAGCCGGTAATGCAGCGGCGCGGTGGCCGCGTAGAACACCTTCGCCCACCCGGTGATCATTGACCGCTGGACCGGCGTCAGAATCGCGTCCAGCTGACGGTGGACGTCGCCGCGAGCGAACTCCCAGGCCGCGGCAAGCACGTCGTCGACACGCTTGCTCGCCGCGTCGAACGCGTAGTCGTCGGGCAGTGCTGCCAGCTCCAGCCCGAGCGAGCGCCACACCGAGTCCATGTGCGCCCGAAACTCGTCGTCGGCGCGCTGCAGGGCTACGATCTCGTCGTTGGTGAGCAACAGCGAGTCCGACTCGGAGAGCAGCCCGGTGAACGGATCCGGCACGCTGCGCGCATACCGTTGCGCGAGCTGATCCGCGGTCGCGCGCTGCCCGGAACGTCCGCCCCGTCCCGGGGCGAGCCAGCGCTCCAGCTGCTGCTCGACCAGCGGAGGTGCGATGTCCACGTTCACGTCGATCGTGATGCGGAACGGAGTCCTCAGCGTCGTCGTGACGCTGCTCGCGCTGCCGAAGCGTGGATTCACCTGATATGCGAATTGCCGGCGCGCGGGGTCGAATGACGAAACGCGATAGAGCACCGGATCGGGCGCCGCCGGCGCTCCCCAGCCGAGCAGCGCGGTCGGACCATGCAACAGGAGATCGAGCCCGCCGAGCACGTTGGCGAAGTTGAGCGTCACGGTCGTCCGCGGAATGCGCACGAGCTGTGGATCGAGCAGCGCAGCGACGTTGAGCGTCGCCGTCCACGGTCCTTCGCAGCTCGTCGGCGCCGCCGCATGCCCCAGCTGCTTCCCGAGGCACCTCTTCACCCGCGACGGCGCGGCGCTCAACAGATCTCGCATGTCGCTCGACACCCCGCTGTCGGCGCGGGCCGGATCGAAGACGAACGCGCGGTCGTTCGCGATTCCGTCGCCGTTCACGTCACTCCCTACGATCGGCGTGTATGGAAGGCCTGACTGCGCGTGGCCAAAGAGAAAGAAGTTGAGGCCGGCCACGGGCCGCACGTTCATGCCCGCCGTCAACTGGTGGCGTGCGTCCAACACTCCGCGCGACCAATACTTGGCCGACGGATCGCCGAACGTCGTCCCATCATAGCCGCGCTGCTCGGAGCGCACATCGTTCAGCGTGTAGGCCAGCGCAATGTCGCCCGTGTATCGCTTGACCCACGAACCGAAGTATGGCCGCGCCGTGAGCGTGAGCTGCCCGGTCGTCGACCGCAGATCCGACACGGCGTTCGTCACGTCGGCGAATGTGGCGCTCCGCCGCGCGCCGATCGTCGACACCGCGCCGCTCTGCGGAGCGATGCCCGCCGGCGACACGAACACGGGGCGCGTCTCGTTCGCCGTCGTGAACCGCTGCGTGCCGGCGAAGTTGAGATTCGTCGTCCCCGGCTGCGACAGATTCAGCGCGTACGTCGCGTCGACGCTGTACAGGTTGTCGCCGAGGCTCGAGCTCCAGCCGAGGTTCGCGCGCCAGCTCGTCGCCGGCCGAACGCTCGGGTCCACCACCATCACGCTCGGCGCCACGTCCCCCAGCGTCGAAGGATCGCCGGCGCAGGCGCGCGGAATCGACGACGTGTCCGCGGTGAACTGCTGCCATGCCGCGTCGGGCACGCTCGCCCCCGTGCACGCGACCTGGCGCACGCCCCCCGGCAAGCCCGTCGCCGCCGACGCGGCGGCGAGCACGTTCGGATCGACGAGATTCCGAAACGCGCCCGCGCCACCGTGCAACACGCCGAGCGGAGTGGACGGAACGAGCCAATGCGGCGTCGCCGTACTATATGTAAAGCCGAGCCGCGGGCTCACCGCCCACGACGCGATGCCGTGATCGGTCCGTACACCGAACGCCGAGTCCACCGCCGCGTCGTAGGCTGGCGCTCGCGTCGTCGCGTCCGCGTCCAAGCGCAAGCCGTACGCGACCTGGAGCGACTGCGACGCGCGCCACACGTCGCCGGCGGACGCGAAGCCGTTCCACACGCCGCTGCTGATCGACGGCGCGCCGACGGTGCGCGTAAACGCCGCCGGCCGATTGGCCTCCAGATCGGCGAGCGACGCGTAGCTGAACGTCCCGAGCGCGTTGCTCGCCGCGCGCCCGGACCCGGCGTCGAAGCGCGAGTCGACCGTGAGCTTCACTCGGTGCAGCGCCTTGCCCGCCGGGTAGAACTGCACGTCGCCCCGCGACTCCCAAGTCCACGCGTCGCTCGTCGTCCCGAGCGCGGGATTGGCGCCAAACTGCACCGGCACCGCGGCGGCGGCCCCTCCCGGCGATACGCTCGACGCGACGAGCGCCTGCCCGTTCGGCAAGGCAAGAGCGGGCGACGACGTGCTGTGCACCACCGACAGTCCGCTGTGAACCTCGGCGAGGTAGCCGTACGAGAAGTAGGATGAGTATCCTGCCTGCAGAGCGCCGACGTCGAGCGACGAGCTGCCGCTGTGTCCCGGCGTCGCCACCGGCGACAGCGCCTGGCCTGCCTGCCGCACGACCTTCCCATAGCCGATGAGGTCGAACGTCCGGCGCGGCGCCGACATCGCGTCCCAATCGTACGGCGCGTAGTCGATGCGCCCGAGGAATGACGCCTTGTCCGCCGTCGCGTCGAGTGAGCGCGCACCGGCCGGCACGCCGAGCGCCCCGAGGGCGGCGAGCACCTGTGTCGCCGTGTCGGCGGCGATTCCCGCGTGCGCGAGCACGTCCGGGCTCGCGTCGAGCAGCGTCGCCGGCGACGAGACCTTTCGCCCCACCTCGGCGCCGTACGTATAAGA
>DATNBT010000410.1:0-4199 GCA_035571855.1 Vicinamibacterales bacterium | reverse complement strand
CATTCTGTGAACATGGACCCCCAATCGCAGATGGATGCTTCTGAAGCGGGCTTCGGCGAGGCCGGCAAGCAGGACGATCTCCGCCGCCAGATCGCCGCGGCGCTCATCGAGCAGGCTGAGATCGTCACTGCGGACACTGTCGCAATTTTCCCATATAGCGGCAGCGAAGAACTCGATTCCGACTATTGCTACCGTGTGGGCCAGCTGCTGACGCAGCTGCTGGCCGTGGCCGTGCGCGACGGGCGCCTCGACACGCGCGCCGGCTACGTCGGCGACCTGTACCGCATCGTCGGCGAACGGTCCCTCTCGGTCGAGCGGCTGTTCACGTTCGCCTACCTGACGGAGCGCACGGCGCTCGACGAGCTGGCGCTCAGCGACGCGCTCGGCGCGACCAGCGAACCGTGGCCGATCGTCGCCCAGCTCGTGCGGCGTGCGACGTTCGACGTCCTCGCCGCGTGGACCGAGCGCGCGCAGCTCGAGCCGGCGGGCAGCACGATTACGGATCGGCTGACGACGCTCTATTCGAGAGCGCTGTTCGACGCGGTCATCGCCAAGGAAGTCGACAAGGCCGGCCGCTTCGGCAACCCCGTCTCAATCATCCTGTTCGACGTCGACAGCCTCTCCGCGATCAACGAGGACTTCGGCTACGGCGTCGGCGACAAGGTGCTCGAGCGCATCGGCATCCTGATGCGGACCTACTTCCGCCAGCACGACTGGGTGGCGCGCTACTCCGAGGACGCGTTCATCGTGCTGCTGGCGCAGACCGAGCCGGAGCGCGCGATCGAGCTCGCCGAGCGCGTGCGACACACCGTGGAAGAGCGTCTCTGGTTCACCGATCACCGCACGGACCGTCAGGTGCCGGTCACCGTGAGCGCGGCCGTCGTCAACGTCCCCGTGTCGGTCGGCGACGTGATCGATCCGGAAGCGCTGCTGTCCATCGCCGAGTCGGCGATCGAACGCGCCAAGCAGAACGGACGCAACCGCGTCGAAGACGTCAACGGCGCGCCCGCGATTCAGGTCAGGCTTCCGAACTTCTAGCCCCCGGCCTCACGCCTCCCGCTCTTCGTAGTTTTCCTTCAATTTCGCGACGACTCCCGGATCCGCCAGCGTCGTGGTGTCGCCGAGCGCTTTGCCTTCGGCGATGTCGCGCAGCAGCCGCCGCATGATCTTTCCCGATCGCGTCTTCGGCAGATCCGCCGTGAACAGGATGTCGTCGGGCCGCGCGATCGCGCCGATCTTCCTGACGACGTGCTCCTTCAGATCGTCGATCAGCGCTTTGTCCCCGGTGCGGCCTTCCTTCAGCGTCACGAACGCCGCAATCGCCTGGCCCTTGATCTCGTGCGCCTTGCCGACGACGGCGGCCTCGGCCACTCCCGGATGATCGACCAGCGCGCTCTCGACTTCCATCGTGCCGATGCGATGACCGGCGACGTTGATCACGTCGTCGACGCGGCCGAGCAGCCAGAAGTAGCCGTCGCCGTCGCGCTTGGCGCCGTCGCCCGTGACGTAGATGGACGGCCCCCACTTGTTCCAGTACTGGCGCACGTAGCGATCGGGATCGCCGTAGATCCCGCGCAGCATCGACGGCCACGGCTTCGTGATCGCGAGCAGGCCGCCGCCGACGTTCACCGTGTCGCCGCGTTCGTTGCGGATTTCAGCCGTGATGCCGGGAAACGGCGTCGACGCCGATCCCGGTTTCAGCGTTGTCAGACCCGGCAGCGGCGTGATCATGATCGCGCCGGTCTCGGTCTGCCACCAGGTGTCGACAACCGGACAGCGGCCGCGTCCGATCACCTGGTGATACCAGACCCACGCTTCGGGGTTGATCGGTTCGCCGACCGAGCCGAGCAGGCGCAGCGACGACAGGTCGTAACGCCCCGGCCACTCGGTGCCCCATCGCATGAACGCGCGAATCGCGGTCGGCGCGGTGTAGAACACCGTGACGCCGTAGTGCTGGATGAGCGACCAGAAGCGATCTTTCTGCGGCCAGTCGGGCGCGCCTTCGTACATCAGCACGGTGGCGCCGTTCGCCAGCGGCCCGTAGACGACGTAGCTGTGGCCCGTGACCCAGCCGAGATCCGCCGTGCACCAGAACACGTCGTCTTCACGAAGATCGAACACCAGCTTCGTCGTCGCGTACGTGCCGGTCAGATAGCCGCCGGTGGTGTGCACGATGCCTTTGGGTTTTCCCGTGGTGCCGGACGTGTAGAGGATGTAGAGCATGTCCTCGGCGTCCATCGGCTCGGGCGCGCACGCCGGCGACGCCTTTTCCATCAGCTCGTGGTACCAGTGATCGCGTCCGGCCTTCATCGTGATCGGAATCGGCGTCGGGCCGCCGCGCTGGAAGACGACGACGTGTTCGATCGATTCGGTGCCGGCGAGCGCTTCGTCGACGACTTTCTTCAGCTGGACGATGCCGCCGCGGCGATGGCCGCCGTCGGCGGTGACCAGCACGCGGCACTGCGCGTCGTTGATGCGATCGCGGAGCGACTCCGCGCTGAAGCCGCCGAAGACGACGCTGTGGATCGCGCCGATGCGCGCGCACGCGAGCATCGCGATCGCGAGCTCCGGCACGAGCGGCATGTAGAGCGCGACGCGGTCGCCCTTCTTCGTGCCGAGCGACTTCAGTACGTTCGCGAACTTCGAGACCTCGCGCTGCAGATCGAAATAGGTCAGCGTGCGGCGGTCGCCGGGCTCGCCTTCCCAGATAATCGCGGCCTTGTTCCTGCGGCCGTTGCGGACGTGGCGGTCGACGCAGTTGACGCTCGCGTTGATCCTGCCGCCGACGAACCACTTCGCGTGCGGCGGCTGCCAGTCGAGGATCTTCGTCCACGGCTGCGACCACTCGAGCTCGGAGGCAAAGCGGGCCCAGAACGCTTCGGGATCGTTCGCGGCGTCGGCGTAGATGCGTTCATCGCGCGCGACGGCGCGCGTCCGGAATTCCGCGGAGGGCGCGAAGGTGCGATCTTCGCGAAGGAGGTCGGCGAATTCGGCATGTTTCTCGGACATGCCGGCGATCTTACTAAATGTGGTGCAGGCCTTCAGGCCTGCCCTCACCCGGTGAGCGCAGCCAGACGGGCGCGCACGGGCGCGACGAGATCGGCGTGCGTGAGCGAGCCGTACTTGAGGAACGCGCGGTAGTGCTCCACCGCCGAGGCGCGATCGCCGGTTTCGTCCGCGAACACGGCGAGGTTGTAGTGCGAGCCGGCGTTGCGCGGGTCGATCGCGAGCGCGCGCCGCAGCAGGTCGCGGGCTTCCGACGGCCGGCCCGCGGCCTTCTGCACGAGCGCGAGGTTCACGAGCGACTCGGTGTTGCGTCCATCGAGCGACAGCGCGAGCCGGAACTCCGTCGCCGCGTCGTTCGGCCGGTTCGATCGCATGTACGCGACGCCGAGGTTGTTGTGCGCGCGCACGTACTTCGGATCGATCTCGATCGCCCTGCGATATTCGGCGATCGCGTCGTCCAGGCGTCCCTGGTCCTGCGAGATCAGCCCGACGTTGTTGTGCACCTCGGCGCTGCGATCGTTGTCCATCAGCAGCGCGCGATAGTGCGTCAGCGCCTCGTCGTAGTTGCCGATGCGCTGGTTGTACAGCGCGAGCGCGAAGTGATTCGGCGGCGGCGGCTGCGTCGACGGCACGCTGACGACGGCCGGTGGCGGAGGCGGTTCAGGTTCTGGCGGCGGCGCCGGCGTACGTCGGCGCACGACGGGTGCCGGAGCCGATACCGGCGGAGGTTCGACCCGAGCGACCGTCGGCGACGCGGGCCTGTCCTCCGCAACGCGAAGCGCGGAGGAGGGCTTCGGCTTGTCGGCCGACGCGCGAAGCGCGGAGCTGGGCGGTACGACGTCCGGCGGCGGCGTGTTGTTGCGCGCCACGGGCGCCGGCGCTGATGCCGCCGGCGGTATCGAACGGGGCGGCACGATCGGCGCGGGCGTGATCACAGTCGACGCCGGCGGCGGTGTCTGCGTCGGTGGCGGCGTGGATGCGGCTGTCGCCGGCGCAGGTTTCGGCGCGATCACGACTGGAGGCGGCGCGGCGGCGTGGACGGGTTTCGAGGCGACGCGCGTCGCGGGACGCGCAGGCTCCGGCGGCGCGAACAGCTCGATCAGCAGCGAGAGGCCGACGAAGCCGATCGCGACGGCTGCTGCCCCGTAGATGAGCAGCATCTTCGTCGACAACCCGCGGCGCCGGGGGCGCTG
>DATNBT010000409.1:0-4326 GCA_035571855.1 Vicinamibacterales bacterium | reverse complement strand
GAACTCTCGACGCCGCTTTCGTACGGGAAATTCATCCGGCCGCCGATCGCGACGCGAGCGACCGCGTCGGGCCTGACGCCGGCGATGCGCAGACACTCGACGATCGACTGCTCCGGAAATCCCGAGTACATCTTGATCCGGTTCAACCGTTCCTCGTTGATCGCGGCGACGATCTCTCCGTCGATGAGGAGCGCGGCGCCTGAGTCGTAGCTGTACGACACGCCGAGCACGACGTGCTTCATACGGCCGGCGCCCACTGTTCCAGCGTCGTCAGCGCGTAGTCGGCGGCGATGATGTCCATCGCTTTGCGGAAGAGCTCGAGTTTGGCCGCGAGCGGCACACTCAACGCCCGGGGGACGTACACGCCGCCCGAGGCCGGCACCTGATCGGCGAGATCCGGATGCGAGTAGTCGACGAAGTCGCTCAGGTGGAACATGTAGTGGATCGGCAGGCCCGCGGCCCTGATAGCGCGGTAGCACGCCGTGAAGACACCGAGGCCGGTCGCCAGCAGGAACGTCGCCCAGAACGGCGCGCGGACACCCGGTACGACGCTCAACGGAAATTCGACGATGCCGTCGCCGCCGCGGCGGCTCAGGCGATGCGCGTCAGTTCGATACGGCCGGAGCGGCGCGAACATGTACGACCACTGTCCGAGCGTCGATCGATCGCGCGCGTCGCAGGTACCCGTGTTCAGCCAATGCAGCGCTTTCAGCGCGGGCGTCGCGAACATCGGATGCACCGACGAGTCGTACAGGTAACCGCGCCGCTTCAGGAGCGGCAGCGCCGCGTCGCCCATGTTCCAGCCCGGAGAACGGAAACCCACGGGCCGGCGTCCGGTGACGCTGACGCACGCGTCTTCCATCTGCGCGAGCTCATGTTCCTGTTCCGCCGCGGTCAACAGGCGGAATCCCTGCGCGTGCGTATGCGTATGGTTGGCGATCTCGTGCCCCGCCGCGGCGACGGCTCTTGCGGCATCCTGGTTCTGCGGCACGAGCAGATCCGAGCCGACCATGAACAGCGTCGCGCTGACGCCGTACGGCTCGAGAAACCTCGACAGGTTCTCGAGTCCCATTCGAAATTCGGCGTACGTGTACTCGGCGCGGCGGCGTCCGCGACCGTGATAGATCGAATTGAGCGTGTCGATGTCGGCCGAAATCGCGCCCGGCATGCCGCTCACAGCTCACCGCTCCATTCGGCAGTTCGCGATCCCGAGAGCTGTGCGGCATCGATGTCGATCGCAGCCGGGACGGGCGCGCTCAGCGACGCGCCTTCGTAGTATCCCGCCGACGCCATATGCACGGCGTTGAACGGCACGCCGGCACGCATCCATTGCACCCGCAGCCCGGAGGGATTGGCAAGGCGATCGTGAATCTCGATCCGCTCGCCGAACACGAATGTGCGCGACACCGACAGCGGGATCCGCGCCTGCGGCGCCATCAGGCGCGCGACGATGGCGCGCTTGACGGCGTTGCCGACCGCGATGTTCCGCATTACGGTCAGGTTCAGCAGCCGCAGCAGAACGAATTGCCATGGAGACGGCGCGCGCCGCCGCATCTCCGAGAACTGCGCGTCGACGGTAATAGACGATGAGCCTGCGGCCACGCGGGCAGCCGCCGTCACCTGCGACGTCACCAGGCGCCCGTCGCCCAGAAGCCCTGCGTATCCGCCATCATCTTTCATACGCGTGCGATCGCGCCGATCGAAGACCGTCAGCGTCCCGCCGTTGCCGCTGCCGACTACCGCGTAATACCTCGCCGTCGAACGCACGTGGAGACCGGCTTCCGGAAAATCGATGCACGAGCCGGCGCGATCGCGTGGAAGATCGGGGGTCGATGCCGGGAGCGGCGCTGAGAGACAGCGGACGACATTGGTCAGCAGCGGAGCGAGGTTGCCGGCATCGATTGTCGTGACCGTGACCGTCTGTTCGTCGGCGGCTGCAGCGAGCAGCGCCGCCGCGATCGACGCCGCACGCGGCGACTCTGGCGCCAACAGCGCAAACCCTGCCGGGTACGCGATCCGCGTGCGGCGGCTTCCGTAGAGCCCGCCGAACGTGCCGTCCGGATGGACGAACCACTGAAGAAACTCGATCGCGCGCGTCATCGCTGCGGTCAGCGGCGCCGACGGCGCGATGCGCGAAATCTCCGCGAGGTAGTACAGGCACAGCGACTGATAGCCAGGATCGGCGCCGCCGTACTCCGGGAACCACCCCTCCTCCGACTGCGAGGCGATGATCGCGGCGACCAGCGACGCCGCCGCGTCACTCGACGCGCGATCGCCGAGCGCGCGGCCGGCGCAGGACAGCGACAGCGCGCCGCCGGCCAGATGGTTCGTAATCGTGCCGTGCCGCTCGCGTTCGCGGCGGAGAAACACGGCGCTCGCCGCCAGACGATCGCTGATCCGATCCACGTCCTTTCCAACCAACGGCTTCGTGACTTCGAAGGCCGTCAACAGCGGATGCAGGAGAAACGCCGTCGCCCCCCAGCTCTGCTCGAACGGAAACGCCTGATCGAACGATCCGTTTCGGTGCTGCACGGCGATCGCGAAGGTCACGCCGGCCTGGATGGCCTCGAGCACATCCGACCGGTTGTAGAAACGGCTCGCCGGATCCCGAACAAGCATCGCCAGCGGGTAGACGTGCCGCTGGTACGTCGCCTCGGGACAGTCCACGATCTTCCACGCCCAGTAGCGGCGGTCGAAGCATCCGTACGTCGGCGACGCCGGATCCCGATCCTGATCGCCGAGCGCGCGCATCGCCGCGTTTTCCGCGGCGTGCCTCAGACGATCAGTGAGAGACGGTGACACTGCGATCGACAAATGTCTGCATCCAGAGTTCGAGATTCAGGAGACCCCACACGCCACGGTCGAAGTCACCTTCCTGCTGCCGTACCGCGTCGACGACATCAGGCCGCGCGAGCCGGCGCGTCGACGAGGCCGAGTGGAGCACGTCGCTGACGAAATCGCGGACAGGACCGCTGCGGTACCAGCGGGCCAGCGGCACCGGAAACCCCTTCTTGTCAGTCCGCGCGAACACTTCCTGCGGCACGATCGGCCGCACGGCCTCGCGGAAGATGTGCTTGGACCGGCCGGCCTGAAACTTCACTTTCGGCGGCATCGACGCCGCGAGTTCGACGATGCGGTGATCGAGCAGCGGGACGCGCGACTCGAGAGACACGGCCATGCTGGTGCGGTCCTCGACCTGCAGGAGCGCGGGCAGCAGCGTGTTCAAATCGAACCGCGTCATCCGGTTGATCAGCGCGGAGCAGCCGGGACGATTGAACTCCGCGGCAAACGCGTCGAACGGGTCGTAGTGCTCGTGGATCGACGACCAGAACTCCGGCGCGATCGCCGCCCGCGTCGATCCCGTTCGTGAGATCAGCGAGAAGTACCGCCGATCCTCGTCGCCGAACAGACCCTCCGACCAGAAGTGCCGGAGCATCGGCTCGTACCCTTCGAGCTGACGCAGGTTCGGCAGGATCGACTCGAACGTCACGACGTACCGATCGTCTTCAGAGGTGCCGTGAATCGCGCCCTTCAGCGACGCCTCGAGGTACATCACGAGGTAACGCGTATATCCGCCGAAGACTTCGTCGGCCCCCTGGCCGCCGAGGACGACCTTGACGTGATGGCGCGCGGCGGCGGACACCAGATACTGCGGGAACACGCCGGGACCGCCAGCGGGTTCGTCCATCGCGTACGCGATCTTCGGCATCGCGTCGACGAACTGCGCCGCCGTCGGGCGCACTTCGTGATGGATCGTTCCCGTCCGTTTCGAGACAAGGGCCGCGTACCGGCTCTCATCGAAGTCGTCGCCCTCATCGAACGCGCCGCTGAACGTGTGAAACGGATCCGCGCCGAGCGAACGGGCGAGGCACGTGACCGCCGTCGAATCCAGGCCGCCGCTGAGATGCGCGCCGATCGGCACGTCCGCACGCAGCTGCAGGCGGACGGCGTCGTTCAGCAATTCGCGCAGCTGCTCCTCGAAATGACGGAGATCATGTGCGGCGTCGACCGAGTAGTCTGGTTCCCAGTACCTGCGAACGACAGGCTCGCTGCCGGGAGTGAACTCGAGCGTGTGCCCGGGCAGCAGCTTATGGACGCCGCGGAACAGCGTCCGATCGCCCAGGCAGAACTGGAACGTGAGGTAGTCCGCGACCGAGGCCGACTCCATCTCCACCGCGAACGGCACGGCGAGGATCGCTTTGATCTCCGACGCGAACAGCAGACGCGCCCCGTCGAGCGCGTAGTAGAACGGCTTGATGCCCAGTCGATCGCGCGCGCCGAACAGCGTGCGCGTCTGCGAGTCCCAGATCGCGAACGCGAACATCC
>DATNBT010000408.1:0-8670 GCA_035571855.1 Vicinamibacterales bacterium | reverse complement strand
TCCGGATCCGTCTGCGCTTCGAGCGTGATGCCTTTGACGTCCGCCGTGTCGCGGTAGAGATCGACGGCACGCTCGACGATCCCGGCCAGGGGCATGGTTTCGCGATGCAACTCGATCGCGCCGCTTTCGGCTTCAGAAATGTCCATCAGCGTCGTGAGCATGACGAGCACGCGATCCGCTTCTTCGACGCAATCGGCGAGGGCCTCGCGATACCGATCGATGTCCGGCGGGCCGGCCAGCGCGAGCTCGGCCGAGCCGCGCAGGTGCGTCATCGGCGTCCGCAGATCGTGCGAGACGTTGTCGAGCGCGCCGCGCATGCTCGTGACGAGACGCTCGATGCGATCGAGCATCGCGTTGAAAAGGATCGTCAGCTCTCCGATTGAATCCTTCGTGTCGCCGACCGGCACGCGTTCATCGGTCCGGCCCGTGGTGACGATGCGCTGAACCGCGGCGATGAGACGGCGGATGGGCCGCAGCGCCGACTGCGTCGCCAGCGCGCCGCCGCTCAGCGCGATCAGGACGATCGAGAGCGCGACGAGACCGAGCGCGGCACGGAAGCGCGAGAGGACTTCGTCGCGGAGCTCCGTGCTCTTCCCCACTTCGATCAGCGTGCCGTCGGACAGCCGCGCCTGCCGCGTCTCGAGCGTCGCGACGTCCCAGCCTTCCTGCTGACTGAGCACCACCGCCTGCCTGCCGAAGGGATCCGTGACTCGAACGAACAGCCGCTCGGGCAAGGTCTGCTGCTCGGCGCGGACGACGCTGGCCAGCCCTTCGATGCCGCCGTTGTCGTACGCCGCGGCGTAGGTGCCGAGCTTGCTGTCGATGATCTGCCGGTCGCGCTGCTCGAGTGACGCCGACGTCAGGACGTACGTGAGATAGACAATCGCCAGCGAGCCCGCGATGAACAGCGTCGCGTACCAGACGCCGAGCCGCAGCCCGTACGCGCGGGCCGGCGCGTCCCGCTCCTGCAGGCGTTCATCCGCGGACGACATATCCCACGCCCCGCACGGTATGCAGCAGCTTCTTCTCGAAGCGCCGGTCGATCTTCTCGCGCAGCCGGCTCACGAGCACGTCGACGATGTTGGTCTGCGGGTCGAAGCTGTAGTCCCACACGTGCGACAGGATCATCGTCTTCGAGATGACTTTGCCGGCGTTGCGCATCAGATATTCGAGCAGCGCGAACTCGCGCGGACGCAGCTCAATCGTGGCATTGCCCCGCGTCACCCGGCGCGACAGCAGGTCGAGCGTGAGGTCCTCCACCTTCAGCGTCGTCGGCTCGGGCGCGCGCGACGCCCGGCGCACGAGCGCCTGCACGCGCGCGAGCAGCTCCGCAAAGGCAAACGGTTTCGTCAGGTAGTCGTCGCCGCCGGATTGCAGCCCTTTGACGCGGTCATCGACGGACCGCCTGGCGCTCAGGATGAGCACCGGCGTTTCTATCGCGCGCTTCCGGAGCTCCTCGATCAGCGACAGGCCGTCGCGCTTCGGCAGCATGATGTCGACGACGGCGACGTCGTACGGCTGCCCGATGGCGGCGTCGAGTCCCGCCTCGCCGTCGGCGAAGCGATCGACGCCGAAGCCGGCCTCCCGCAGGCCGCGCTCGACGAATGCCGCGATGGTGTCGTCGTCTTCGACAAGGAGCGCGCGCACGCTGTGATCATAACTAGGGCCGAGGGCTTCGCGCTAACGCTGAAATGCGTACGACATCTTCACGAACAGCGAGCGGTCCGCCTTCTGCAGCCGGCGCTGGTCGTCGAGGGTCCTGTCGTCGCCGTAGCCGAAGAACATCACCGACTGCCAGTTGATCTTGTAGGCGAACAGGACCGAGCCGCTGAAGGACCCGTCGTGCGCCGTCGTCGTGGGGTCGAGATACAGGGACGGATCGCGGTCCGTGGACACGTGCTGCCCGATCAGCCGCACGAAGCTCCGGGCCGTGAACGTGTAGTTCGCGCGCACACGCTCGACGCGGGCCGTGAACAGCGGCGTGCTCGCGCCGGCGGCGTTGTCGACGTTCAGCCAGGTCGTGTTGTCGATCAGGTCGAACACGAGATGATCCGTCGCCGTAATCGAGGCGTTCAGATCCAGCTGCACGCCGCGTCCCGCGCGCACGTTCACGAAGTCGGTGTCCTGTCCCACCTGGAAACTGCCGCCGACGTTCGAGAACCGCCGCGTCGGGTTGTAGCTCGCATACATGAAGAACGCCTGGCGGGGGAACGTCTGATCGCCGGCGCGAATACGATCGTTGATGAAGCGAAACTGCAGGAATCCGTTGTACGCGGTGTCCATCCCCACCGCAGGCGTAGCCTGGCGATAGATCAGCGCGCCGTTGTCGCGCTCGTTCTGCTCGTCGAGCATTACGAACGTCCGCATACGGCTGATGAAGCCGTGCGGCCTGAACGTCCAGCCCGTCTCCGTGTAGTCCTCGCGGTAGCCCACCTGCGGCACGAAGCCGTTGTCGGCGCGGAAGCCCGTGCCGAAGTCCTTGTAGGTCGTCCCGAAGTCGTAGTGCGTCGCGTTGTGGCTGTAGTTGAACTGCGCGGCGCCGGACTTCAGCGTGTTGCCTGTCCACGCGGCGTTCGCGTCCGGACGATTCGGCGTCGTCGTGTCGCTGAACAGCCACTGCCCGCTCACGGTTTCCGTGCCGTGCCATCTGACCTGGAAGTCCGGGCCGATGACCCGGTTGTGGCCGTCGGCGCCGCTCTCGCGATCGGTCATCAGCATGCTGACGAACGACCCCCCGTTGAAATCGCGCCGCGCGCGTCCGATGAACGCCGTCGATGCGAAGTCCTGCGGGGCAAGTGACGAGGCGTTCGGCCCCGGCACCACGACGCTGCCGCCGCCGGCGTCCTGCGTCACGAGGGCCGTGTAGTTGACGCCGCCGAGTTTGCCGGTGGCGCGCCCGCCCCAGTCCGGCGCCGTCATCGTACGCGTGTAGACCGCTTGAATCGGCGTCGCCAGCAGCTCCACCCCTTCGAGGAAGAACGGCCGCTTCTCCGGATAGAACAGCGCGAAACGCTGATTCGTGGAGATCTGGGCGGTGTCGGACTCAATCTGCGAGAAGTCCGGCCGGATGGTCGCGTCGAGCGTGTTGTACGCGTCGGGAATGTACTTCATGTCCATCCCGACCTTGTGCGCGAGCGGATCGTTCGTGAGGGGCGTGCCGAGATCGCCGGCCGGATGCGCCGTCTGCGCGCCCGAGAGGTACGGCGCGACGACGATGTGGCCGCCGGTCGGCAGGTTCTGCAGCCCCGTGATGCTGTTCTCGAGACAGACGAAACACTGGTTGCCGCGTGGGAACCGCGCCGACGAGAACTGGTGGCGGAAGTCCCTCGCGTAGTTGCGCCACAGCATCACGCCCCAGGTCTGCGGATCGAGCTTGCGATAGCGCAGCGACGAGAACGGGACTCGGATCTCGAGCGTCCAGCCGTGGTCGTTGATTCTCGTGGCGGACTCCCAGAAGAAATCGGGCGACGAGTTCTCGCCGCCGCCGTTGTCGTCCATGACCGCGTCGAACTGGACGTTGCGCGCCGACACCTGGAACTCGTACGCCGTGTGCCCTTCGTTGCGCGTGTCGAGAAAGATGCCGCCGTAGTCCGCGTTCTGCTGAAGAGTGTCGCGGTCGGCGTACGGGGCCATGATCAGCTTCGGGTTCGGGTCGTCGAACTCGAATGCCGCATAGAAGAAGTGGTCGTCGTATGTCAGGTAGGCAACGTTCCGGACGGCCGGCTCGATGTTGTCGCCGGGATTGATTTCATACCACTTGTCGACGCGGAGCGCATCGCGCCAGCCCTCGTCGTTCAAATCACCGTCAATGACGATGGCGCCCTTCGCTTTGGTAATCGGATACGACTGCCCTCTCGAAATGGTTTGCGCTGCGGCAGGCGCGGCCGTGGCGGCCATCGCAACGGTGAACCCAGCGGCATTCAAGATGCATCGTAACGACATCGACTCGCTTAGACGGGGCATCCACATCCGAAGTTTTGACACCAAAGATGGTACGCTTGCCTGATGAGCTTATCGATTTCTTACCACGCTGAGGAGGTTCCGTGAGACGTGCGCTGCTGTTCGGGTTCTGGGTATTTCTTCTGGCCGCGGGAGGAACGCCGGCACTGGCGCAGACCTCACCCGCCGCCGCCCAGGCCCGGCCGATTCAGCCTGTCTTCCTCGGCAGCGTCCCCGCGGGACAGCCGACAGCCGAGCCGCTCCGGCTGACCGTCCTCGACGCGATCAACCGCGCGCTCGAGAACAACCTCGGCATCCTCCTCTCCGACGACGCCCGCGGGCGCGCCGAGGGCGCACGATGGCGCGCGCTGGGCGGTCTGCTGCCGACGGTGAACGGACGCGTCAGCGAGACCCGGCAGATGGTCGACCTCGCCGCGTACGGGTTTCCGCTGCCGGAAGGCATTCCCGCGATCGTCGGCCCGTTCAACCTGTTCGACGCGCGGGTGTTCGGATCGATGCCGATCATCGACCTGAAAGCCATCAACGATCTGCGCGCCGAAAAGCACAACGCCGCCGCCGCCGAGCACACCTATCAGAGCGCGCGCGAGCTGGTGGTCCTCGTCGCGGCCAACGCCTACCTGCAGACGCTGGCGGCGTCGGCCCGCGCCGATGCGGCCCGTGCACAGATGAACTCCGCGCAGGCGCTGATGAATCAGGCGAACGACATGCGGCAGAACGGCCTCGTCGCCGGCATCGACGTGCTGCGCGCCGAAGTGGAGCTGAACACCGAGAAGCAGCGCGTGACGGCGACGGCCAACGACTACGAGAAGGCCAAGCTGCAGCTCGGACGCATCATCGGCCTTCCGCCGGCGCAGGAGATCACGCTCGTCAGCGAGCTGCCGACGGTGCCGGACCCCGACATCACGTTTGCGGCGGCGCTCGAACTCGCCTACAAATCCCGGCCCGACTATCTCGCGGCCCTCGAACGCGTGAAGGCCGCCGAAAGCACGCGCGCGGCTGCCGTCGGCGAGAACCTGCCGTCGCTCACCGTCAACGGCGACTTCGGCGAGCTCGTCGCCCCCGGCAACTCGCACTCGACGTTCGCGGTCACCGCGGCGGTCAACGTCCCCATCTTCCAGGGCGGCCGCTCGCGGGGCCGCGTGATCGAAGCCGACGTCGATCTCAAGAGCCGCCGGCGCGAGGCCGACGACATGCGCGCGGCGATCTATTACGACGTGAAGACCGCGTTCATGGACCTGCAGGCCAGCAACGAGCAGCTGCAGGTGGCCACGCGCGCGCGCGACGTCGCGGGCATGGCGCTGTCGCAGTCGCGCGATCGATTCGCCGCCGGCGTCGCCAACAACATCGAAGTCGTGCAGGCGCAGGAGCAGGTCGCCCGCGCGAACGAGCAGTACATCGCCGCACTGTATTCCTATAACGTTGGCAAGGCGGTCCTCGCCCGCAACCTCGGCGACGCGGAGCAGGCCGTTCGACGCTATCTCGGAGGCGCCCGTTGATGTCCCGGCTTCGCATCATTATTCCTATCGTCGTTGTCATCGTCATTGCCGTCGGCGTGTGGCTCTGGCTCACCGCCGGCCGCGAGACGACCGACGACGCGCAGACGGAAGCCCATGTCGTGCAGATCTCGGCGCGCGTCGGCGGCACCGTCATCGGCGTTCCGGTGAAAGACAACCAGACGGTCGATCAGGGACAGACCCTCGTCGAAATCGATCCGCGCGACTACCAGATCGCGGTCGACCGCGCGAAAGCGGAGCTCGCCGACGCGGAAGCGGCGGCCAAAGCGGCGGCAGCCAGCGTCACCGTCACGTCGACGAGCGCCACCAGCGGGGTGACGACGGCCAGCGGCGGCGTCAGCCAGTCGCGCGCGTCGATCGAAGAAGCGCAGCGCGGCATCGAGGGAGCGCAGGGCCAGCTTGTCGCTGCGCGCTCGCAGGTCCGCCTGGCCGAAGCCAACGCGACGAAGGCCGCGAAGGACGTCGAGCGACTGAAGGGCCTGCTGGCGAAGGACGAGGTCTCCCAGTCGCAGTACGACTCGGCCGTGGCGCAGGCCGACGCGCAGCGCGCGGCAGTGGATGCCGCGAAAGGCGGTGTCGCGGCCGCGGAAGCCGGCGTGCAGGCCGCGCAGAGCCGGCTGATGCAGGCGCACGTCGGCGAAGAACAGGCGCAGGCCGCGCTGAAGAACGCGCAGAGCGCGCCGCAGCAGATCTCCGTCAGCCAGGCGCGCGCAGCCGCGGCCGAAGCGCATGCCGCGCAGGTGCGCGCGCAGCTCGCGCAGGCCGAGCTGAATCTGCAGTACGCGACCGTTAAAGCGCCGGCGAAAGGGCTTGTGAGCCGCAAGACCGTCGAAGTCGGACAGATCATCCAGGCGGGTCAGCCGCTCATGGCGCTGATTCCGGCCGAGGACGTGTGGATCGTCGCGAACTTCAAGGAAACGCAGCTGCAGAACATGCGGCCGGGGCAGAAAGCGACCGTCAAGGTCGACGCGATCGGCGGCAAGGAGTACACCGGCAAGGTCGACAGCCTGTCGGGCGCGACCGGCTCGCGGTTCTCGCTGCTGCCGCCGGAAAACGCGACCGGCAACTTCGTCAAGGTCGTGCAGCGCGTGCCGGTGAAGATCGTGCTCGATCCCGGCCAGGATCCCGAACACCTGCTGCGGCCCGGACTCTCGGCCGAACCGACCGTCTACACGAAGTAATGGCTGACGCCGGCGAACATCGACACGTCAATCCCTGGATCGTCGCGATCGCGGTGATGCTCGGCACGTTCATGGAGGTGCTCGACACTTCCGTGGTCAACGTGTCGCTGCCGCACATTGCCGGCAGTCTCTCGGCGACGATCGACGAAGCGACGTGGACGGTGACGTCGTATCTCGTCGCCAACGCGATCATCCTGCCGATGACCGGCTGGCTCGCGAGCACGTTCGGGCGCAAGCGGCTCCTGATGCTCTCGGTGGTCGGCTTCACCGCTGCTTCTTTCCTGTGTGGGCTGGCGCCCACCCTTGGCACGCTCATTTTCTTCCGCGTCGTGCAGGGCGCGACCGGCGGGGCGCTGCAGCCATTGTCACAGGCCGTGCTGCTCGAAGCGTTCCCGCCGGAAGACCGCGGCAAGGCCATGGGCTTCTGGGGCCTCGGCGTCGTCGTCGCCCCGATTCTCGGTCCGGTGCTCGGCGGCTGGCTCACCGACAGCTACAGCTGGCGCTGGGTCTTCTACATCAACATCCCCGTCGGCATCGCGTCGCTCGTGATGACGAAGATGTTCATCTTCGACCCGTCGTATCTGCGGCAGGAATCGCGCAAGGTCGACTACTGGGGCATCGGCATGCTCGCCGTCGGCATCGGCGCGCTGCAGATCCTGCTCGACAAGGGCCAGGAAGCCGACTGGTTCTCGTCGAATTTCATGACCGCGCTGGCCGTCATCGCGACCGTCACGCTCATCTCGTTCGTCATCTACGAGCTGGTCGTCGAGGATCCTGTCGTCGATCTGCGCGTCTTCAAGGAACGCAGCTACGCGGTCGGCGTGTTCCTCATGACCGTCGTCGGCTTCGTGCTGTACGGCAGCCTCGTCCTGCTGCCGATCATGCTGCAGACGCTGCTCGGCTATCCGGCGCTCGAGGCGGGTATCGCGATGGCGCCGCGCGGCGTCGGATCGTTTTTCATGATGCCGATCACCGGCATCATGACCGGAAAGTACGACGCGAGAAAGCTGCTGACCGCCGGCCTCGTCATCGGCGGCTTCACGCTCGTCTGGCTGTCGTGGCTCAATCTGCAGGCGGGCTACTGGGACATCTTCTGGCCGCAGATCATTCAGGGCGCCGGACTGTCGCTGCTGTTCGTGCCGCTGACGACCGTGTCCATGGACAAGATCCCCCGCGAGAAGATGGGCAACGCGACGAGCCTCTTCAACCTGATGCGCAACATCGGCGGAAGCATCGGCATCGCCGTCACGGGCACGATGATCGCGCGCCATACGCAGCAGGTCACGGCCACGCTCGGCGAACACGTCAACGTCTACAGCTACAGCTCGCAGCAGATGTTTCTGGGGATGCGGGCGGCGTTCATGGCCGCCGGCGCGGACGCCGTCACCGCGACCAACCGCGCGTACGCGGCGATCTTCGGCATGCTCGCGCGTCAGGCGTCGATGGTGTCGTTCGTGGGCCTGTTCCAGCTGCTCGGGATCATCTTCATCGTCATCATCCCGCTGGTGCTGCTCATGAAGCGGCCGGGCGGCGGTCCGGCCGTCGGCGCGCACTGAACCACGCCCGCGAACACCGGCGAGACAACCGGACCGGCTCAGGCGGGGTCGATATCCGTCTTGCGAAAATCGTCGCCGACGAACAGCAGCGTATCGCCCGCCACCGACGCGGCGGCGTACGCGAGGCAGTCGCCGAAATTCAATCCGGCGCGGTGGCGGCCGCGGCCGTATCGGAGGAACGCGGCCGACGCGGCGTGCGTCTCTCGTTCTCCAAACGGCACAACCGTGACACCGAGTTCCTGCAGGAGCGCGCCGACCTCTCCCGCCTCTGATGACTTGCGGCGTCCCGCGAAGACCAGCATCGTCTCGACGACGGTGGGCGCGGAAATGCGGACCGCGTCGGCCTCCAGGATGCGGTCGACGAGGCGGAGGTAGTCCGGCTCGGCGAACAGGATCGCGATGAGCGCCGACGAGTCGAGCGTCATACGCCGCCGGGCCCGAGGCCCAGGATCTCGTCTT
>DATNBT010000407.1:0-2142 GCA_035571855.1 Vicinamibacterales bacterium | reverse complement strand
CCGCTATGTCGCTATCTCTCATTATGTTGCGGGCAGGATCCGCCGATACTATAATCGGGACGCGACAGTGATTTATCCGCCGGTCGACACGGCTTTCTTCACCCCTGCAACTCCGGCACACGGCACTGCTCCTTACGCGCTTGTCGTGTCGGCGCTCGTGCCGTACAAGCGCATCGACATCGCCATCGACGCGGCGCGGCTGGCCGGCATTCCGCTGAAGGTCGTCGGCGACGGTCCCGAGCGCGCGCGCCTGGAAGCGTCATCCGACTCCGGCGCGACGTTCCTCGGCCGGCAGTCCGACGAGCAGATCCGCGACCTCTATCGCGGCGCCGCCGTCACGCTGCTGCCCGGCGAAGAAGACTTCGGCATCGTCCCCGTCGAGGCTCAGGCGTGCGGCACTCCGGTCGTCGCGCTCGCACGCGGAGGCGCCACCGAAACCGTCGTCGACGAGAAGACGGGCATCCTCGTCGAGGATCTCTCCGCGCCGGCATTCGCAGACGGCATCGCGCGTGCGATGTCCGCGCCGTTCGACCGCGCGGCCATCCGCCGCAACGCCGAGCGCTTCAGCCGCGAGCGGTTCGTCGACGAGCTCAGCGCCGCGATGACGACGCTGGCGGAAGGCCCGCGCTGATGCTGCGCCGCTACAACCGGCTGCTCATCGCGTTCTACATCGCGTCGGACGCGCTGCTCGGCCTGTCGGCGTTCATCATCGCCTACACGATCCGGTTCCACACCGGCCTGATTCCGATCACGAAAGGCATTCCGCCGCTCCGGCAGTACCTCAACCTCCTGCCGTTCGTCGCGGTGCTGGTGCCGCTCGGCTTCCATCTCCAGAATCTCTATCGCCTGCGCCGCGGGCGCTCGTGGGTCGACGACTTCTTCGCCGTCTTCGTCGGCACGATCCTCGCCGTCGTCTTCGGCATCTTCGTGACGCTGTACGTCCAGACCTACATCTCGCCGAACGATCGGGGCGCGTATGAAGTGTCCAACGCCGTCTGGGGCGTGTTCATCGTCCTCAACGTCGCGCTGACGTTCGCGCTGCGCCAGGTCGTGCGCGAGGTGCTCGAGCGCCGCTGGCGCTCCGGCGTCGGCCTCCGGCGGATTCTCATCGCCGGCTGCGGCGAGCTCGGCCGGATCGTCGCCGACAAGATCATCGAACATCGCGAGCTCGGCTACGAGATCATCGGCTTCGTGGACGACCGGCCCGGCGATCATCTCGGCTACCGCGGGCTGCCGATGCTCGGCACGCTCGACGAAACGACGGAGATTGCCGCGCGTGAGCAGATCGACCATCTCTACGTCGCGCTCGCGCCCGAACAGCACCTCAAGATGATCGACCTGCTCGATTCGACCGCGCGCGAATGCCTCGACGTCAAGGTCGTGCCGGATCTGCTGCAGGTGATCGCGCTGAAGGCGCGTCTGTGGGATCTCGACGGCGTGCCGGTGATCGACGTCAACGACATCCCGCTCCAGGGACTGAACGCGATCGTCAAGCGCGTGCTCGACATCGCCATCTCCGCCACGGCACTGATCGTGCTGGCGATTCCGCTGATGATCATCGCGCTGCTGGTCCGCATCACATCCAAGGGACCCGCCTTATTCCGTCAGGAGCGCATGGGTCTCGACGGCAGCCGCTTTTCCATCGTCAAGTTCCGATCGATGGTCGACGATGCGGAGAAAGACAGCGGCCCGGTGTGGACTCGCGAGAACGACGCGCGGGTGACGGCGCTCGGCAAGTTCCTTCGCCGTTCCAACCTCGACGAGCTGCCGCAGCTGTGGAACGTCCTCCGCGGCGACATGTCCATCGTCGGCCCGCGGCCCGAGCGTCCCCACTTCGTCGAGCAGTTCAAGCACCGCATCCCGCAATACATGCTGCGGCACAAAGTGAAGGCCGGGATGACGGGATGGGCGCAGGTGAACGGCTGGCGCGGCGACACGGCGCTCGACAAGCGCATCGAGTACGACCTCTATTACATCGAGAACTGGTCGGTGCGCCTCGACCTGAAGATCATCTGGCTGACGATCGTCAAGGGCTTCTTCCACAAACACGCGTACTGAGACATGGCTGACAAGAAGCGGGTCGTCATCACCGGGGCCGCCGGCTTCATCGGCTCGCACCTCTCCGAAACCCTGCTCGGCCGC
>DATNBT010000406.1:0-9235 GCA_035571855.1 Vicinamibacterales bacterium | reverse complement strand
TCGTTGTCGATGTCGCCGAACGCCGCTCCGCGGCCGACCGCCGACTGCTGAAACAGGGCGCCCGCCTTCGCGCTGACGTCCTCAAATCGCACCGCATCGCCTGAACCTGGACGTGAACCTATGTTCCGAAGGAGCAGCTTTCGCTGGTGCAGCGGAAACGGATCGCCGGCGCGCGCGAGCGATTCGATCGTGCGGACGGCACCGTTGACGGTCAGCAGATCCAGGCGGCCGTCGTTGTCGTAGTCGATCCACGCGGCGCCGAAGCCGGTGAACGCCGTCGTGAGCGCCGCAAGGCCCGAGGGCACGCCGCGCTCCTCGAACACGCCCGTGCCGTCGTTCACGAAGAGGTTCGCGCCTTCGCCGGTCAGCTCCGTCATGACGAGGTCCTCGTCACCGTCGCCGTCGAAGTCTCCGGCATCGACGCCCATGCTGCCCTTCGCCTTGCCGCCGGCGCTCACCGCCGCGCCCGACAGCAGCGCGGTGTTCCTGAACGTGCCGTTGCGCTGGTTGCTCCACAGCTGGTTCGGCTGGCCGTCGTTGGCGACGTAGATGTCCATCCAGCCGTCGCCGTTGACGTCGGCAATCGAGACGCCGAGCGCCGGCCCGAACTCGCGCGCGATGCCCGACGCCGCCGTGACGTCGGTGAACGTGCCGTCGCGGTTGTTGTGATACAGCCGGCTTGGCTGCGGCTGATAGGCGTTCGGCGAGCAGTAGTCCGGACGTCCCGACGCGCTGCGGCACGCGCCCGCCGTCGCTTCGCTCCAGTTCAGGTAGTGGGTGACGAACAGATCCGGCCAGCCGTCGCGGTCGTAGTCGATCCACGCGGCGGACACCGACCAGTCACCGGCATGTCCTTCCGTTCCGCTCTTCTTCGACACGTCGGTGAAGGTGCCGTCGCAGTTGTTCCTGAACAACTGATTCAGGCCGCGGTTGGTGAGATAGAGATCGACGCAGCCGTCGTTGTTGAAGTCGCCGGCCGCCACGCCCATGCCGTTGCCGGCGGACACGATGCCGCTCCTGTCCGTGACGTCGGTGAACGTGAGGCTCGCCGTCTCGAGGTTGTTGCGGAACAGGCGGCTCTGTCCCTTGTACTGCACGAGGAACACGTCGAGATCGCCGTCGTTGTCCATGTCGAACAGGGCGGCGCCCGACCCGATGATCTCCGGGTAGTCGAACTTCCCCGTCATCCCGTTGACGTGCGTGAAATCGAGGCCGCTGGCCTGGGCGCGATCGACGAACCAGTCGGCGGCCGGCACGGCGCTCGTGACCGGCGGCTGCGCCGGCGGCGCGCCGCACGCCGCGACAAGAGAAAAAAGGCAGGAGAGGCTGGAGAGGCAGGAGCGGCGGGAAAGGAAGAACATCGTCTTCCCTTCCAGCCTATCCCGCCTGTCCAGCCGTCCTGCCTCTGTCCCTATCCCGCCCGTTCTAGAAGTCGAACGTCCAGGACACCTTCAGCAGCCGCGGCGCGACGACGCCGGTCGGCGCAAGCCAGGGGTTGAGGTTGACGCCGTTGACAACCGCGTTCGTGAACGTCGTGGAGAAGGTGCTCACGACCGCGGAGTTGAAGACGTTGTAGATGTCGAGCGACAGGTTCGAGCGCGTCCGCGCGAGGCGGATGATCTTGCCGAGGCGCAGGTCGAGCTGGTTGAAGCGGGTGTAGTAGTTCGAACCCGGCTGCAGCAACTGGAGGTTGGTGCTCCCCGTCGGGGTGCCGCCCGTCGGGAGACGGCCGAGCGCCGGTTGAATGACGGCGCTGTTCGATGCCGCAAACGAAGCCGACATCTCGGTGCCGGGGATGCTCTGATACGACGCGCCGAGCTGCACGTCGATCTTCGGCACCGTGTACGAACCGAGGAATTTCACCTGCGGCAGCCACTTCTGCTCCATGTGGCAGCTGTTGATCGAATTGTTCGTGCCGGCCACGAGCAGCATTTCGACCAGCGCCGCGTTGCCGGCCTTCGCCGGATCCTCGACGTCGCAGTAGTCCGTCGTCTGGTGGCCCGTGCTGAGACCGCCCTGGACGATGACGCCATGCGACAGGCGGGCACTCATGCCCAGGTCGAACCCGAACCAGTGGTCGTACACGTTGCTCCCCGGGAACATCGTGTCAGACAGCCCGGTCAAGTTGACTGCCGGGCGCGAGTCGTTGACGTTGAAGAAGCCCGTCGTGTTGAGACCCGTCGTCGGCAGCGGAGTGCCGCCCGATCCGACACCAGCCTGCGGGATCGCGGACGCCGGGATCCCGAACTGCGTATAGTCGGCGGCCGTGTGGACGGTGTCGTCGGTCACGAGGAAGTTGCCGAACCAGCGGCGGAACACGCCGCCGTTGACCGATATGCCCCTGCCGATTTCACGCTGCGCGCTGACCGAGAACTCCCAGCTGTACGGACGCTTGCCCCAGCCGTACCGCGCGTCGTCCTGCACCGCGAGGTTGGGGTTCAGTGTGTTCTGGTAGAACAGCCCGTTCGCACCGACGGCCGCGAGGCACGTGTCGATCTGCTGATTGGCGCCGGTCTGCGTCGGACCCTGAGCGTTCGGATTCGTCAGATCGCAGTCGGGAATGAAGTTCTTGTTGTTGTCGGTCCACCCGCGCGATGACGTCAACTGCACGTTGTAGCCGGGCTGGCTGGCGAGACCGCCAACGAGGAGTGCCTGGCCGAGCACGTACTTGCCGACGTTGGCTTTGATTGCCGTCTTGCCGTCGCCGAACACGTCCCACGCGACGCCGACCTTCGGCGTGAAGTCCTTGTACGCCGTCGTGCTGAACTCCGGCACGTCGTAGTTGCGGTTCGGCGTCAGCAGCGACGGATACAGGTGGAACGCCGGGTTCTGCGAGTCGAACCAGTCAAGACGCACGCCCGCGCTGATCGTCACGCGATTCATCGTCCACTTGTCCTGCACGAAGGCGCCGCCTTCGGTCCGCACGCGGTTCGGCGAACCGGCCGTGTCCACCGGACAGCCCGGCTGAATCGACGTCGCGCCGCCCACGGTGCGCACGACGCCGTCGGCACCTCGCACCGTACGGAGCAGCGGGTCGGTGCAGCCGTAGGAGACGAGCGACAGACTCGTCGGCACCGGGATGCCGGCGCCGACGCCGTTGCTTGGCTGCGTGCTGACCACGTAGCTGTACGGCAGGACCGACTGGCTGAGCGCCCAGCGGAACGCGCCGTTCAGATCGAAGCCGGCTTTGAGCGAGTGCGAACCCGTGACGTACGACGCGTTGAAGTTGCCACGGTAGTTCGGGTTGTGGCTGCCGGTGTCGGTCGCGCCGACGCGGCCGTGATAGTTGAGGATCTGCTGCACGAAGCCGGGAACGGGACTGACCGGCGCGTTGTCGGTGACACCGACCGCGAGCGGATCGACGATGCTCGGATCGGCCATCTTGTTGCCCCAGGTCTCCTGATGCCGCCAGAACGCCGACTCGAGCAGGATCTTGTTCGTCGCCGGATACGACCACTGGAGCAAGTTGTCCGAGAACGGGAAGAAGTACGAGGACGCCAGCGCCTCGTGCGAGGTGTTGGAGACACCGTTAATCGACGTCCGCTTCTTGTTGTTGTAGTACGCAGAGATCTTGTTCTTCGCGCTCGCCTGCCACGTCAGCCGCGCCGTCTGTTCCCAGTAGTGGCCGCCGCCGCCGACGGTCGTGTCGAGACGGGAGTTGTCCTGAATCGGCACGTACGACATCGTCGTGGTGTTCAGCAGCGTCGGCGACGTGACACCCGGCGTGAAGTTGGCGTTCGGGTAGTCGTTCGGCACCTGGTTCATCGCTTCGGTCCAGCGCGCGGTGACGAAGAACCACAACTTGTCCTTCATCAGCGGACCGCCGTAGCCCGGGTTGTAGTCATACACGTGAACCAGCGCGCCCGGCTGGAACAGAAGGCCGCGGCACTGCAGGCTGTCGGCCGGCGTGCAGATCCTCGTCGCCGGATCCGTCGTTCCCGTCGAGTAGTTGCTGGCCTGCATGCCGCTCGTCGCGCCACTGGCGAACATCAGACCTTTGAACGTGTTGCCGCCGTCGCGCGGCACGTAGTTCATCTGCACGCCGCCGCCGGCCATCGAGGCGTCGGCTCCCGACGTGTTGATTGACATCTCCTGCATCGCCGTGAAGCTCGGCGAGCTGGAGAGCGACTCGCCGAAGCGAATCGTCGTCGCCGCCGACACGCCGCCAATCGTCTGGCGCTGTTCGGCCGGCTTGCCGCCGTGAATCGCGAGGTCGGTGAAGCTGTCTCCCGCCGTGCCGCCGACGTCCTGCGTCGCGAGCGAGTTGGTGTTGGACACGCCGACGCCGCCGCCGGCGCCGAGGATGATGCCGGGCTGCAGCGCCGCGAGGTTGATGCCGAGGCGTCCGGTCGGAATCGCGTCGACGACTTCCTTCGTCACGACCTTCTGCACCGCCGCGCTCTGCACGTCGACGAGCGGCGTTTCTCCCGTGACCGTGATCGTCTCGGCGACCGCGCCGACCTTCATGTCCACGTTGATCGTCGCGATGAACGAACCGGTCAGCTCGATGCCTTCGCGCTTGACGGTGCTGAAGCCGGTCAGCGTGAACGTCACCGTGTAGCTGCCCGGCGGAAGCGAAATGATCTGATAGAGACCGGCGCCGTCGGTGACGGTGGACCTGGTCTTTTCAATCAGCGCGGGGCTGGCGACCTCGACGGTCACGCCCGGCAACACCGCACCGGAAGTGTCTTTGACGACGCCAGTAACTGACGCCTGTGCGTAGGCCGCAATCGGGGCCAGAACAACGGCCGCGAGCGCGAACAACGCCAACCTCAGGACTCCACGCATGCCTGACTCCCTTCTACTTTGTGACGACGCCGAAAAAACACCAGGGATTTTCGCTTTGTTAATAAACCCATGCTTAGAGGGAGTCAAGGTAATTCCAGAACGGCATGGGCTCCAGTTCTGGTCAAAAACCAAATGCTTGGAGCGCGAAGGCGTCATCCAAGCGGTTATCCACGCCCGTGACATCACGTGCACCCGAAATCCACCCCGCACGGGCTTCGCGAGGAAGAATGCTTAGTAGTAATGTCGCGCGCGCATCCGGAACCTCCCCCGCGGGCCGACCGTCTAGGTAAAACGCGGGACAACTTCGCACATGCAGAGAGTCGTCAGCATCAACCTCGACGGCAACGCGTACCAGATCGAAGAGAACGGCTACAACGCGCTGTTTGCGTATCTCGACGCCTTCGAGACGGCGATGAAAGACAGCCCCGAGCGCGCGAGCACGCTCGCCGGTCTCGAGCGTGTCATCGCCGCGAAGTGCCAGTCGTACCTCGGCGCCGCGAAGACCGTCGTCACCTCGCCGGAGATCGATCGCATCCTGGCTGAGATGCAGCCGGTGCCGGGCGCACCGGCGTCCGAGCCTGCGCCGCCGCCCGCGCCGGCCTCGTCCACAGGCTCCTCCTCGTCGAGTTCTTCGTCGTCCGGGCCAGCGACCTCGACGTCAACATCTTCAAGTTCATCATCGACTTCGAGTTCATCATCAACATCACCTGGCCACCGCCGTCTCTATCAGATCCGTGACGGCGCCATGATCAGCGGCGTGTGTGTCGGCCTCTCCGAGTACATGCACATCGACGTCACGATCATCCGGATCCTGTTCGTCATCGCCGCGCTCGCCAGCAGCGGCTGGGGCATCCTGGCGTACGTCGTGCTGATGTTCGTCGTGCCGAAGGTCAACACGCGCGCGGACGCCGCGGGCGGCGTGGCGGGCGGCGGGCCCACGCGATGGCCGTGGGACGAGCACGGCTGGCCCTGGGAGCACGAAGGGTGGCCCTGGGACAAGTACGGCTGGCCGTGGGACCATCCGACGCCGGAGCAGCAGAAAGCGCGCGAGCAGAATCCGGGGTGGCAGGCGCGGCAGGACGCGCGCGCGCAGAAGCTGGACGAGCGCGCGCAGCGTCTCGAGTGGCGGCAACAGCGGCGTGAGTGGCGCGCGCAGCAGCGCGCGGCCGCCGGCTACCATCCGCACCCGTTCGGCACCGTGATGATGATCGTCTTCATGGTCGCCGGCTTCATGTGGCTCTCGTTCTGGACGCGCGGCCACTTCTTCTTCGGCTGGCCCTTCTTCTGGGGCTTCCCGCACTGGATCGGGATCGTCTTCTTCTTTCTGATTCTGCGGATGATCTTCATGCCGTTCCGGATGGCGCGTTACGGCTACGGCCCGTACGGATACGACCATCCGCACTACGCGTGGGCCTCGATGTGGAACGGCCTCGCGTGGTTCATGGTGATGATCTTCGCGGTCTGGCTCGCCTATCACTACATCCCGGAAGTCCACGACATGATGCGCGACTTCCAGACCACCTGGCAGGGCGACCTCAGCCTTTGACAGCTTTTCTTCCTGAGTGGGATTATCATTCCGCTCATGTCCATCGACCTTGATCGCCGCGAGCTTCTGAAAACCGCCGCCGCCGTCGCGGCCGCCGCTCTCACCACCACAAAAGAGACCGCCGCGCAGGAGCCGGCCGACACGCTGCGCTTCTTCCCCGCCGGATTCAAACACGAGCGGGTGAAGACGTCAGGCGCCGAGATCAACGTCGTCCGCGGCGGCGATGGTCCCCCGCTGCTGCTCATTCACGGCGCACCGCAGTCGCATGTGTCGTGGCACAAGGTCGCGCCGGACTTCGCGAAGGATCACACGGTCATCATGCCGGACCTCCGCGGCTACGGCGACAGCAGCAAAGCCGAAGACACGAAGGATCATTCGAACTACTCGAAGCGCAACATGGCGCTCGACATGGTCGAAGTGATGCAGCACTACGGCTTCAACCGGTTCCCGCTCGTCGGCCACGATCGCGGAGGACGCGTCGGCCACCGGCTCACGCTCGATCATCAGGACAAGGTCACGCACCTCGTCGTGCTCGACATCGTGCCGACGTACTACCTCTACACGCACGTGACGCTCGAGTTCGTGCAGGCGTACTACCACTGGTTCCACCAGCTGCGTCCGGCGCCGGTGCCCGAGAAGGAGATCTTCGCGCAGAACGAAGCCGCGAAGGCGCGCGCGACGGATCCGATTCAGATCGAGTGGCTGCGCACGGCGTCGACGATGGAGAACATCCACGCGATGTGCGAGGACTACCGCGCCGCCGCGTCGATCGATCTGAAGCACGACGAAGCGGACATCAACAGGAAGATCACCTGCCCGCTGTCGACGCTGTGGGGCCAGCGCGGACCGATGGGGCGGCTCTACGACGTGCTCGCCATCTGGAAGGAACGCGGGACGAAGGTCAGCGGCAAAAGCCTGCCGGGCGGCCACAACCTGATGATCGACGTGCCCGACCAGGTGATCGCCGAAACGCGCGCGCTGCTGAAGACGACGTAGGGGCGGGCCTCTCAGGCCCACCACGTGACAGCCGCAAGCACCGGCGCGAGCACCGCGCCGATCACGCCGATCGTCAGCGGAAACTCCGCGATGGTGTGGTCGCCGTATCAGTCATCGGCGCCTCCTCGAGCTTTCCTCACGACGTCCACCATGACATGCACGTCGAACGGCTTCGACACCACGCGATAGGCGCCGAGGCTCAGCGCGCCTGACGTGACTTCGGGCGTGCCGAACGCCGTCATCATCACTACAGCAGCTGACGGCTGCAGGCCGCGGATGGTTTCGAGCAGGTGCAGGTCGTTGGAGTCGGGCAGGCGGTAGTCGAGCAGGATCGCGTCGAACGCCGCCCCAGCCGACGCCCGTGCAATCGCCGACGCGCCGTCGCTGGCCTCAGTAACCGTATATCCGGCATCTCGAAGCGATTCCGATAAGGACCATCGGATCAACGCCTCGTCATCGACGACGAGCACACAGGGAGATGGGAACTTTTTCGCCGGCACTGGGGAGATTTCCGCGAACGAATGCACGTTCGCCACTGAACGTCCCCTCATTTCAAGAATCACGCCACCCTTCGCCTCGCTATCGCTCGCTCAGGGCCAGGGGGAGCCGTACGGTCACCCGGGCGCCGGCGCCAGGCGGTGAATCCACGGCAATCGAGCCGTGATGCGCCTCGATGAGCCGCCTGACTGTCGACAGCCCGAGACCGGTCCCACGCGCCTTCGTCGTCACGAACGGCGTGAACAGCCGCCCCCGCACTTCGGGAGGAATCCCCGGCCCCGTGTCGGCCAGCACCACCACCGCGTCCGCGGCGTCCGTCGACACACTGATACGAATTTCACCCTGCCCCTTCATCGCCTGCGCGCTGTTGATGAGCAGGTTGAGAAAGACAATCTTCAGCAGCTCGGCGTCCGCGAGGATGTGCGGCGCCCTGCCGTCGATCGCCACGGCGACGGCCCTGTGCGCCTCATCGGCGCGGAGCAGATCGACCGTGATGCCGAGGACGCCGAGCACGTCGATCGGAATCGGGTGCGGCTGCGGCGGGCGCGCGAACAGCAGCAGGTCGCGCACGAGCATGTTGAGCGTGTCGATGCGCGCGATGATGTCGTCGACGACGGCGGCTTCGCGGCTGCCGGCACCGAGCCGTGTGCCGATCACCTGAATCGCGCCGCGCACTGCGGCGAGCGGATTCTTCACTTCGTGCGCGATTACCGCCGCCATCTCGCCGAGGCGCACGAGCGCGGCCTGCTCGCGCAGCCGCTCCTCCATGTCCACGCGCGCGGTCAGGTCGTGGATGATGCCGGTGAACTTGCGCCGGCCGTTCAGCGTCATCTCGCCGACCGACAGATGCACCGGAAACGTCGTGCCGTCCTTCCGCAGCGCGGCCACTTCGCGGCCGATGCCGATGATCTTCTGCTCGCCGGTCTCGATGTAGCGCCGCATGTAGGCGTCGTGCTCGGAATGGTACGGCTCGGGCATCAGGATGTTGACGTTCTTTCCGATCACGTCGTCCGCTTCGTAGCCGAACAGCCGCCGCGCCCCGGCGTTGAACGCTTCGATCGTGCCGCGCGCGTCGATGACGACGATGCCGTCGACGGCGGCGTCGACGACCGACCGCAGCCGCTCCTCGCTGTCCCTGAGCTGCTGCAGGCGCAGGTTCTGCCCCGTGATGTCGCGTGCGACGGTCGAGGCGCCGATAATCGCGCCCGAGGCGTCCTTGATCGGCGAGACGGTCAGCGACACCTCGACGCGGCGGCCGTCCTTCGCGATGCGCATCGTCTCGAAGTGCGCGATGCGCTCGCCGGCGACGATGCGCGTCGTGATGCCGGTGAGCTCGTCGGGCCGATCGGGCGGGATGATGACGCTGACGTTGCGGCCGATCATCTCCTCCGCGGCGTAGCCGTAGAT
>DATNBT010000405.1:0-3725 GCA_035571855.1 Vicinamibacterales bacterium | reverse complement strand
TCGTCGAGCGCCTGCGGCGTCCCGATCTCGGCCATCTCGAGATCGAGGTCACGCTCGACGACCCCGGCGCATTCCAGAAGAAGTGGACCGGCACGTTGTCGGCGACACTCGCGCCCGACGTGGAACTCCAGGAATTCATCTGCAACGAGAACAACAGGGACGCCGCACACCTCGTCGGCAAGTGACGACGGGCTGATGATCGGCGACTGCGACTGTTGACTGGAGACTGACGACCGGAGACTAAAAATTGGGGTGGGTAACGGGATTCGAACCCGCGACTTCTGGTGCCACAGACCAGCGTTCTACCCCTGAACTATACCCACCATTCGGACACTCGCCAAAACATCAGTCTACCAAATTTTTCTCGTGAACCCCGGTGGCTCGGGTAGTCTGTCCCCGATGTCTCGCCTTCGAGCCGTCGCCGCGCTCGCCGTGACCGCCCTGGCTGCCGCCGGCACGTCGGCGAAGGAGAAAGAGGCGCCCGTCGATCTCGCCGGCCTCCTGGCCCGCGTCGCCGAGCGCGTCGAGGCCTTCTACGAGCGCGCGCAGAGCATCGTCTGCAACGAGAACATCAGCTACGACACGCTCGACACCGCCAGCATCCACTCGCGCCGCGTCGTCTTCGAGCTCCGCATGTCCTGGGAGAAATCCGACGAGGGCGATGTGCCGGAGGGGAAGGCGCTCCGGACGCTGAAGACGGTGAACGGCAGGGCGCCGAGAGACGACAAGGACGAGACGCGCTGCCTCGATCCGAAGCCCGTCGCCGTCGACACGCTGTCCTTCCTGCTGCCGCAGAACCAGCACGAGCTGACCTTCACCTACAAGGGCATCGGCAAGGTCGGCGACGGCCGGACGGCGGCGATCGTCGAGTACGTGCCGAACAGCAAGGACAAGCCGAAGTACTCGTGGCACGACTCCTGTTTCGGCATCGAGGCGCCGGCGCGGACGCGCGGGCGCGTCTACATCGATCGGTTCAGCGGCGACGTCCTGCGCGTCGACGAGAGCATCGCCGGGCCGCTCGACGTCGAGGTGCCGCGCGAAGAGCAGCGGCGTTCGGGAAACTACCGCGACTACATCACGCTGGACCACTGGGACTTTTCAATCCGCTACAAGTCGATCACGTTCAGCAATCCCGACGAGATCGTCCTGCTGCCCGACAACATCGAGTACTTCTCGACGATCCGCGGCCAGCCGCGCCAGCGGATCACGCACCGCTTCACCGACTACCAGCGGTTCGTGACGAGCGGAAAACTAATCCAGTAGCGCCTCGACGCCGGCCTTCGCGCACTGGCCGTCCTGCGCGCTCGTCCCGCCGGACACGCCGATCGCGCCGACGATCTTTTCCCCGGCGGCAATCGGCACGCCGCCTTCGACCGGCACCGCGCCTTCGATCGCGAGAATCCGGAGGCCGTCGGGCGTCGCCGTCAGTCCGTCCTGAAAGGCTTTCGTCGGCCGCTTGAAGCGCGCCGCCGATCGCGCCTTCGACTGCGACACGTTCACGCTGCCCGTCTGCGTGTCGTCCATCTTCTCGAAGTACACGAGGTCGCCGGCCGTGTCGACGATGGCGACGGCCATCGCCCAGTTGTTCCTGCGCGCTTCTGCAATCGCCGCGGCGGCCACGCGCTTGGCGGCGTCGAGCTGAATGGAAAGTCCGTAGCTGTGTGCCATGCGCAGAAGTATCGCCAGAATTCGCCGCGCGGTCACGCTTCTGTAAGGCCGTCGGCGCGTTTCCGACGATATGACACGTGCGACAGCAGCAGAGAACCTCAGCCGTTCAAACGACTTGCGACACCTGCACGGAGAGAAATTCAAAATTGGTCCGCTCGGCACGATTTGAGCACGCGAAAGGCGCCACAAAACTCCGGGTGACCGTATGAATCAAAGTGGCGCGGTCGACAAACTCACGACGATCGTTTTTCGCGATGGCCTCGGCGAGCGGCGGAGGATGACCGACTCCATCGGCGCGGAAGCCGATCTGCTCGTCGTCGCTCCCGAGATCGCGTCGGTGCCGGGCGTCGAAGCGGCGATTCGCCGCAGCGTCAGCCGGCTCGCCGGATTCCGGCATCCGGCGTTCTGCGAGCTGCGCAGCGTGGAGAAATTCGGCGGCGGCACGCTCGCCGTCGTCTCCGACGCCGCGCACGGACTCAGGCTCGCTGAAATCCTCTCGGCGCCGCCGGATCGCAAGGCGCCGCTCGATCTCGCCGCCGCGCTGCACATCATCCGCCAGGCGATTGCGGCGATCGACGCGCTGCACGGCTACGGCCAGGACATGTCGCACGGCGCCATCGGCCCCGAGCGCCTCGTCCTCAACGGACGCGGACGCGTGATCGTCGCCGACTACGCGCTCGCGAGCGCACTCGAACAGCTGCGCTATTCGCACCAGCACTACTGGAGAAGCCTGCGCATCCAGCTGCCGCGCTCGGCCGGCCTCGCGCGCTTCGATCAGCGCGTCGACCTCGCGCAGCTCGGCGTCCTCGCGCTCACGCTGATGCTCGGCCGCCTGCTGAAAGACGACGAGTATTCCGCGAAGCTGGTCGACATCGCCGGTTCGTTCCAGACGATCGGCATCACGCCCGATCGCGAATCGCTGCGTCCGGAGATCTCGACGTGGCTGCAGCGGACGATGCAGATCGATCAGCAGTCGTTCGCGTCGGCGGCCGAGGCGCGCATCGAGCTCGAGAGCGTGCTGACCGATGAAGAGCGGGCGGCCGGACAGGCGAGCGTCGAACGGCTGATCGCGCGGCTCGGCATCGCGCCGGAGCCGATCGCGCCGACGGTGACCCTCGCGCCCTTGCCGCCGGCGCCGAAAGAGCCCGAACCGGTCAGGAAGCCGGAGCCGGTCATCGCGGCTGCGCCTCCACCTCCGCCGCCGCCACGCGCGGCAGAACCTGTCCCGCCGAAGCTCGCGCATGCGGGCGAAGGCGGAGTCGTGATGCCGCTTGCCGCACGCGTCGACGTTCCGCCGGCGCCGGAGGTCCGAATGAAGACGGACGTGACACCGAACGTTTCGAACCCGATGAGCCACGCGCACCGCGCGGCGCGTCCCTCGCACTGGAAGCAGGTCGCGGTCGCCGTCGTCGCGCTCGCGTTTCTGACGAGCGGCGGCCTCTACGCGCTCCGCCGGCGCGCGCCGAGCACGGCGCTGCTGGGAACGCTGACCGTGCAGTCGAATCCCTCAGGCGTGCCGATCGACATCGACGGCATCGCGTCGGGCGTCACGCCCGCGACGCTGAGCGTGCCCGCGGGCACGCACACGTTGATGCTGCGCTCGGGCGGCGAGCCGAAAACGATGACCGTCGCCGTCGGCGCCGGAGCGCAGATCTCGCAATACATCGAGCTCGCGAAAACCAGGCCGACGAGCGGCGGGCTGATCGTCCGCACCGAGCCGGCCGGTGCGCAGGTGAGCATAGACCGTGTCTCGCAGGGCGCGTCGCCGATCACGGCGGCGAATCTCGCGCCCGGCGACCACACGGTCGTCGTTACGTCGGACGGCGTGTCGGTCGAGCAGATCGTGACGGTCGAGGCCGGCACGACCTCGTCGCTCGTCGTCCCGATCGCCGCGCGCGATCGCGGTCCGGTCTCGGGCTGGATCGCCGTCGCCGCGCCGATCGACGTGCAGATCTTCGAGAGCGGCAAGCTGCTCGGCACGAGCCAGATGGATCGCATCATGGTGCCGGCCGGAGAACACAAGCTGGATCTCGTCAACGACTCGCTCGGCTATCGCG
>DATNBT010000404.1:0-8062 GCA_035571855.1 Vicinamibacterales bacterium | reverse complement strand
CCCGACATCCGGGGTGATATGAATAAGGTGGTGTGAGAATTGCTCCGTTGAACATCAATGGCTGAGCGCGGCTTCATGCTGCGGGCGCTGAAGTACAGGAACTACCGCCTGTTCTTCGGCGGCCAGATCGTGTCGCTCGTCGGCACGTGGATCACGCAGACCGCCACCAACTGGCTCGTCTACCGGCTCACCGGCTCCGCGCTGCTCCTGGGCGTCGTCGGCTTCGCGGGACAGTTTCCGGCGTTCCTGCTGTCGCCCTTCGCCGGCATCTTCGTCGACCGCTGGAATCGCCACCGCCTGCTCGTCGTCACGCAGACGGTGTCCATGCTGCAGTCGTTCGCGCTCGCGGCGTTCACGCTGTCGGGCCGCATCACCGTCCACTGGATCATCGCGCTCAGCATCGTCCAGGGCATGGTCAACGCGTTCGACATGCCGGGACGGCAGGCGTTCCTGCTCGAGATGATCGAGAACCGCGGCGACCTCGGCAACGCGATCGCGCTGAACTCGTCGATGGTCAACGTCGCTCGACTCGTCGGGCCATCCGTAGCCGGCATCTTAATCGCAGCCGCCGGCGAAGGATGGTGCTTCCTCATCGACGGCTTCAGCTACATCGCCGTCATCATCTCGCTGCTGCGCATGGTCATCACGCGCGTGGAGGCGCCGCACAAAACGCGCGCGGGCGCGCTCGAGAGCTTCAAGGAAGGCTTCGGCTACGCGTTCGGCTTCCCGCCGATTCGATCGATCATCCTGCTGCTCGCGCTCGTGTCGCTCGTCGGCGTCCCGTACTCGGTGCTGATGCCGGTGTTCGCCGCGGAGATCTTCCACGGCGACGCGCACACGCTCGGCTTCCTCATGACGGCGTCCGGCTGCGGCGCGCTCGCGGGCGCGCTGTGGCTCGCGGCGCGCAAGTCCGTCGTCGGCCTCGGACGGGTGATCCCGATCGCGAGCGCGTTCTTCGGCGCGGGGCTGATTTCCTTCGCGCTGATGCACAACTTCTATCTCGCGCTGCCCTGCCTCGCGATCGCCGGCTTCGGGTTCATGGTGCAGATGGCCTCGAGCAACACCGTCATCCAGACGATTGTGGAAGACGCCAAGCGCGGTCGCGTGATGAGCTTCTACACGATGGCCTTCCTCGGGACGGTGCCGCTCGGCAGCCTCATCGCCGGCTCGCTGTCGGCACGCATCGGCGCGCCGCACACGCTCATCGTCGGCGGCATCTGCTGCATCATCGGCGGCGCCCTGTTCGCGCGCGCGCTGCCGGAACTCCGCACCCACGTGCGCCCGATCTACGTGAAGCTCGGCATCCTGACGGCGGCCGAGCTGTCCGTGCCGCCGGAACGCAACTAGCCCACGTACGAGCCACAGAGGCGCGGAGGACGGAACAAACGAAATCGAGGGACACAGAGCTCGTACGTTGATTACAATGCGCCCATGCTGAAACGCCTTTTTCTCGTCGCGCTTGCCGTCGCCGCGACAACCGCCATCGTCCGCACGCAATCGAATGGGCTCGCGCCAGCGAGCAAAGACTGGCCGGAGGTCTCCGGCGACCTCGGGAACACGCGCTACACGACGCTGACGCAGATCAGCCGCGACACGCTGCCGAAGCTCAAGGGCGCGTGGCTGACCGAACGCTTCGTCGACGGCGGCGCAGGGCGCGCGATGCCGGTGGTCAAAGACGGAATGATCTTCCTCACCGGCGGCAGCTACGTCTACGCCTTCGACGCGAAGACGGGCGCGACGATCTGGAAGCATCAGACCGGCGCCCTGGCGACCGGGAACAGCAGCAACCTCACGGATTTCGCCCGCGCCGAGCCGGGACTTCCCGACCGCGAAGGCGTGGCGGTCGCCGACGGCAAGGTGTTCGTCGGCCTCTCCAACGCGCACGCGATCGCGCTCGACGAGAAAACCGGCAATCAGATCTGGGACGGCTACGCCGGCATCGACCCGCCGCGCCCCGGCCAGGGCATCTCCGGCACGCCGTTGTACGCGGGCGGACTCGTCTTCGTCGGCACGTCGGCCGATCCGGGGTTCAGAGGAAAGGTCGTCGCCTTCGACGGCAAGACCGGCAAGAAAGCCTGGGAGTTCTTCGTCGTCCCCAACCCGGACGAGGCGGGACACGAGACGTGGCCGCCGACGGATACATATAAGGTTGGCGGCGGCGCGATCTGGCTCGTCGGCGCCGCGGATCCCGAGCTCGGCCTCGTCTACTTCGGCACCGGCAACGGCGTGCCGCAGTACGGCGGCGACGAGCGCGCCGGCACCAACCTGTATCTGTGCTCGATCATCGCGCTCGACATCAAGACGGGGAAGCTGAAGTGGTACTTCCAGACGATCAAGCACGACATCTGGGAGGCCGACATCGCGATGTCGCCCATCCTCGTGAACACGCAGATCGGCGGACGCGATCGGAAGCTCGTCGCGGCGATGCGCGCCGACGGCACGCTGTTCGTGGTCGATCGCGAGAACGGCAAACCGGTGCTGCCGATCGAAGATCGCAAAGTGCCGCAGGACAAGGCGCAGCGCACGTGGCCGACGCAGCCGTACCCGGTCGGCGCCGATCACATGCTCGACGGATACGAGGAATGGGCCAAGAAGCCGATTCCCCCGGGCTTCCGGCTGGGATCCTTCTTCTCGCCCGCGCCGTCGCCGTCGGAGCTGCCGAACCTGCTGACGCCGTTCCCCGGCATGCGGCAGACGCCGATGGCCTACAGCCCGCAAACCAACTACATCTACGCGCTCGGCAATCAGAACCTGCAGTGGCTGCGCCGCGCGGAAGATCCGTACGTCTTCATCCTCGGCGGCGCGCGCGTGCCCGGCATGCCGCCGGCGCACGGCGTGATGGCGGCGATCGACGTGCGGACGTCGAAGATCGCGTGGAAGCAGGAGTTCACCGGACCGCGTCCGTCGGGAGCGCTCGCGACGGCGACCGGGCTTCTGCTCCAGACGATGCCGGATGGAAATCTGCAGGCGCGTGACGCGAAGACCGGCGAGATGATCTGGCAGTACCAGACGGGCCTGAACGGCGGCGCCGCACCGGCGGCCAGCTACGAGCTCGACGGCGAGCAGTACATCGCGCTCGCGGGCCGCAACAACATCATGGCGCTGAAGCTGAACGGCACGCTCGAGCCGAAGCCCGAGACCGAAGTCGCCGGCGGTGGCGGTCGCGGAGGGCGCGGCGGCGGGCCTGCGGCCGCGGCCATCAACGGGTTCAACGGCCCGATCACCGACACGTTCAAGGTCGAAGTCGCGAGCTACGTGCGCGACAGCGAAAACGGCAGCACGCGGATGTACGTCGACGAGCACGCGTTCAACCCGTATCGCATCCGCGTGAAAGCGGGAACGACGGTCCGGTGGGTCAACAACGGCCGCATCCTGCACACGATCGGCGCCGAAGACGGCTCGTGGGTGTCCTCGCGCCTGGTGCCGCTCGAGGCCGCGGGTCACCTGTTCGACAAGCCGGGCGACTACACGATCATCTGCAAAGATCACCCGTGGGCGAAGATGCAGGTGATCGTCACGCCCTAGGAGTCGACGGTCATCAGTCATCGGTCTGCAGGCTTGTGACCGCAGACTGATGACGACGCCGATAGGCGTACAGTATGATTGAACGGTTGTAGGACCGGCGAAAAGGGCCGTCCTGCGACAGGATCACGTGATCGTCCATATAAACCACATTTCGCAGGCTAAGAAGGGCGCGAAAAAGTCGCAACTCGGAGAGCTGGCGAGCCTGGTGACGGGCTCGCTCGTCGATCTGGTGGAAAGCGGCCAGCTCGACGCGAAGATTGCGCCCTCCCTTCGTATTCATCTCGACTGGATCCAGTACAAGACGAACTTCCGGGATCCGGTCACTGTCCGCCGCACGACCGATGCGAGCGGCAAGCCACTCGCGCTCGCGGAACTCGCCATCGACCTGAGGCAGTGCCAGGCAGACAAACTGCCGGCGCAACTCGCCAACGCGGCGCGCCTGATCGTCCCGAAGTCGAGCGGCGACAACCGCTTCTACCTCACAAGCTATCAGCCGTTCCGCGACTGCATCATCTGGGATTTCAATCGCCTCTTCTGGCGCCACCTTGGCGAGTGGGAAGCCGCGTCGGGCAAGGGCTTCGAGGCCGCGCTGCCGAGCGGGTCGTCGGACGCGAACCGTCCCGACGCCGTCAAGGAATCGGTCGAAGAGTTCTGGAAGCTGCTGAAGGATCTCGAGACCAAGAACCAGCTGCCTCAGGAGATTCCGATCCTCGAGATAGGTGTTGGTGCCGGCACGCGCGCCGCGGCGTTCATCGACCTCTTCCAGGAATACGACCAGTCGCGCGGCACGACCTACTACGATCGGCTCCAGTTCATCCTCGGCGACTACTCCCCCGACACGCTCGCGCGCGCCTGCGCGTCGCTCGCCCGGCACAAGGATCACATCGTCCCCTCTCCGCTCGACGCGCTGAATCCGTTCAAAGCGCTGCAGCAGTACCGGTTCAAGGTCCTCTACGTCCACCTGACGAACGTCTACGACAACCTGCCGTTCGACGACCTGATTCGCCGCGACGGACATCTGTATCTCGTCGAGGTCCGCGCGTACGTGAGCGAGGCGTCCGTGCAGCGTCTGGAGTCCGAGTTCGGGCTGGCGCAGAAGGATCTGCCGGGCGCCATGCAGCGTCTGTTAGAAGGAGGCCCGCACGCGGTCTTCCCGCCCGGGGACGAAGCGAAGGGCGTGGCGTTCTGGCGCGCGTTCTGGGACTGCTTCAAGCTCGAGGAGCGCCTGCGCGCGCTCGACGACCGCGACGAGTCGCACGTCCCGCCGGGCCTGACCTGGGCGCACCTGCAGGACCTGCTCGACGAAGCGCCCGAAGACGTCCGCTTCCACATCTCGCGCGGCGCGGCGGAATCGTTCGCGAACACGCTGCCGCTCCTCCACCCGCGAGGCTATCTGCAGGTGCAGGACATCTTCGTCGAGGACATGGACGAGTACCGCAAGGGATTCAAAGGGCCGGGCAAACTCGACGGCTCGCTCGTCGTCTGGGTCAACGGCGCGCTGCTGCGTGCCGTCGGCGCGCGCGCGGGATACGATGTTCATTTCCGGCCGTTCACGTTCAGGCCGGGATCGAAAACGTCGGTGATGTACACGACGCAGAAGCCATAGCAGAGCAAATCATGAAGCTGCCACTTCTCCCAACGACCGTCATCGGCTCCTACTCGATGCCCGAGTGGCTCGAGCGCGCCAAGAACGACTACCTCGCCCGCCGCCTCTCCAAACGCGACCTCGACGACATGCACGACGCCGTCCGCAAGGCCGCGATCAAGGACCAGGAGTCGGCCGGCATCGACATCGTGACCGACGGCGAGCTGCAGCGCGACAACATGATCGACTACTTCACCGAGCGCATTCCCGGCGTGCAGGTCGATCTCGGGTCGAAGCGGTTCTACTACGACTTCTACGACACGGAAGTCCGCAGCAAGCTGGGCACCGGATCGCTGCACCTCACCGACGAAGTGAAGTTCCTGAAGACCTACACCGATCACGCGACGAAGGTGTCGGTCTCGGGCCCGCACACGCTCGTGAAGCGCATCCGCAACTCGTTCTACAAGGATGAAGCCGAGTTCGCGCTCGACCTCGGCAAGGCGCTCAACCGCGAGCTGAAAGAGCTGTCCCGCGCGGGCGTGAGCGAGCTCCAGATCGACGAGCCGTACTACTCCGGCTTCCCCGAAGATCTGCCGTGGGCCGTGAAGGCGATCAACGCCGCCACCGAAGGCGTCGACGCGCACGTCACGCTCCACATCTGCTACGGCAACCGCTACGGCAAGCCGTCCTTCGAGGGCAGCTACAAGTACCTGTTCCCGACGATCCTCGACGCGCACGTGCACGCGCTCTCGCTCGAGTTCGCGCGCCGCGGTGAAGAGGATCTCGACCTGTTCAAGCAGTTCAAGGCGCCGTTCACCCTCGGCCTCGGCGTCATCGACGTGAAGACCCAGGACGTGGAGTCGCCCGCGCTCGTCGCGGATCGCATCCGCCGCGCGCTCGAAGTCGTCCCGGCCGAGCGCCTCGTCGTCAACCCCGACTGCGGATGCGTCCATCTGCCCCGCGACGTCGCGTTCGCGAAGCTGGCGGCGATGGTGGAAGGCACCAAAATGGTGCGAAACGAACTTGGAAAATAGCGACCGCCTATGAAAACCGTCCTCGAAATCGCGCACGAAGCCAAACTCCTCCCGATCGCCGAAGTCGCGAAGAAAGCCGGCATCCTTCCCGAAGAGCTCGAGCAGTACGGCGAGCTGCGGGGCAAAGTCAAACTCCCGATCCTCGATCGCCTGAAGAAGGGCAAGGACGGCAAAGTCGTCATCGTCACCGCCATCACGCCGACGAAAGCCGGCGAAGGCAAGACGACGACGTCCATTTCGCTGACGATGGGGATGGGAAAGATCGGGAAGAAAGTCATGCTGGCGCTGCGCGAGCCGTCGATGGGGCCGTGCTTCGGCGTCAAGGGCGGCGGCACCGGCGGCGGCTACGCGCAGGTCGCGCCGATGGAAGAGATCAACCTGCATTTCAACGGCGACTTCCACGCCGTCACGGCCGCGCACGCGCTGCTCGCCGCGGCGCTCGACGCGTCGATCTACAACGGCAACCCGCTGCGCATCGACCCGGCGACGATCACCTGGCCGCGCACGGTCGACATGAACGACCGCGAGCTCCGGTACAGCGTCATCGGCCTCGGCGGCAAGACGCACGGCATCCCGCGCGAGAACGAGTTCGTCATCACGGCGGCGTCGGAGATCATGGCGATCTTCGCCCTGTCGAGCGATCTTCAGGACCTGCGCGCCCGCCTCGGCCGCATCGTCGTCGCGTCGACGTACGACGGCGAGCCGGTGACGGCGGAGATGCTGCGCGCGGCCGGCGCGATGACGGTCATCATGAAGGACGCGATCAAGCCGAACCTCGTGCAGACGCTCGAAGGCCAGCCGGCGCTCATCCACGCCGGGCCGTTCGGCAACATCGCGCACGCCAACAACTCGATCATCGCCGACCGCATCGCGATCAAGCTCGCCGACTACATCATCACGGAAGCCGGCTTCGCGTCGGATCTCGGGATGCAGAAGTTCTGCGACATCGTCTGCCGCACGGGCGGGTTCCAGCCGTCCGCCGCGGTGCTGGTGACGACGGTGCGCGCGACGAAGTCGCATGGCGGCAAGGCGTTCAACCTGCTGGCGCATGAGGATCTCGATGCCATCCGCAAGGGCATGGACAACCTCACGGCGCACATCAACATCGTCAAACAGTACGGCCTGCCGTGCGTCGTCGCGATCAACAGCTTCCCCACCGACACGCCGGCGGAGATTGCGCTCGTGAAGGAGCTGGCGCTCAAGGCGGGCGCCGAGACGGTCGTGCCGCACAACGGGTTCGGCGAGGGCGGCGCGGGCGCGGTGGACCTCGCGAACGCGGTCGTGACGGCGTGCGAGAAGCCGAACACGTTCAAGTTCCTCACGCCGAACGGGACGCCGATCGTCGATCAGATTCGCGCGATTGCGACGCGGCTCTACGGCGCGTCGGACATCGATCTGCAGATGCAGGCGCAGAAGGATCTGCAGCGGCTGGAGAAACTCGGGATGAGCACGGCGCCCGTCTGCATCGCGAAGACGCAGATGTCGCTGTCGCACGACCCGGCGCTGCGGAATCGGCCGACCGGGTTCGTCGTCCCCGTCCGCGCGCTCGTGCCGTCGGCCGGCGCGGGTTTCGTCGTCGCGCTGTGCGGCGACATGCAGCGGATGCCGGGGTTGGGAAAGACCCCTGCGTTTCAGAATATTGATATCGACGCGCAGGGCCGCACAGTGGGGTTGTTCTAAGGCGGCACCTTAAGGTGCCGCGGCACAGCTGGGATCCTGAACGCTCGCAGCAGCCACTGCAGCTGCCTTGTTTTCCGCGATCGCAGCTGTGCCGCGGGGCCTTCAGGCCCCGCCTCTCCAAGGAGACGCGATGATAAAAGCGACTGCGGGCAAGGTCATGCCGACGACGATCACGGGATCGTTGCCGCGTCCGAGCTGGTATACGGAAAACCTGGGCAACCGATCGTTTCTGGATGCG
>DATNBT010000403.1:0-2549 GCA_035571855.1 Vicinamibacterales bacterium | reverse complement strand
CTGCGCCAGTTTGGAGCGTAGTTCTAACTTCTTACTTCTTACTTCGCCCTTCCCGTAAACCCCTGCGCGACGGTCGGGATCGCGATGCTCTCGTTGCGCGCGCTCGGCGTACCCCATCCGCCGTAGAAGACGATGCCGTAGAGCGTCTTGCGATCCTTGCCGCCGAAGAACGTGCCGTGCAGGCCCTGCGGACCGGGAATCGTGCCGAGGAACTTGCCGTCCGGCGCGAAGACGTCCACCGACTTGCCCGTCGCGACGTACAGGTTGCCCTTCTGATCGACGGCCGATCCGTCGCCGCCCTCGCCGCCCTGCAGCTTGCCGAACTCGCGCTGGTTCGTCAGCGAGCCGTCGGCGTTCACGTCGAACGCGTAGACGACCGCGCCGTTGGTCGCATACAGCGTCTTCTCGTCCGGGCTGAGGATGATGCCGTTCGCGAGCGGCACGTTCTTGCCGTACTGCGAGACGACGCCCTGCGGGCTCGCGTAGAAGACGCCGCTCTCGCGGGCGCCGGTGACGGAGAAGTAGACGCCGCCCTTCGCGTCAGCGGTCAGGTCGTTGATGACGCCGCCGATGCATTCCATCGGCTCGCCGTTGAACGAGTTCGCGAGCATCTTGCGCGCCGGCTCGAGCTGCTCGATGCCGCCGCCCATGCCGCGGGTGGCCACGAACAGCGCGCCGCTCTTGCTTCGCGACACCGCGCCCGCGGTGTTCACGTTGTCGTACGCGACGTGCGCCAGCCCGGTCGCCGGGTCGAACTGGATGACGTTGCCCGCGTCGTTGTCCGCGAACATCACCGCGCCGTTATCGGCGGCGATCGGGCCGTCGACGTTGTTGCCTTCCCACGACCAGACGACTCTCCAGCTCGAGACCGCCTCGAGCACGCCGGGAATCGAGTTCGTCGGCGGAAGCACCGGCTGCGGCGGAGCGGCCGTCGCCGCTGCCGCATTGCCCGCGCCGCCGATCGCGAACGGCTGCGGCGGATTCTTGCAGCTCGCGAGCGTCGTCTTGTAGCTGGCGTTCTGCCAGGACTGCTGATGGCTGCCGCGATAGAAGGTCGATGCCGGACCTTCGTTGCGCGCGTCTTTGTAGCCTTTCGCGCGGACGTCCCAGTTCGGATTCGTGCAGAGCTCGCACTTCTCGCCGACGAACATCGCCGCGGCTTTCTTGTCGCCCTTGAACTGCCAGAGCATCCAGGCGGACGCGACGTTCGCATATTCGCCGCCGCCGGGATGATCGACCGTGGCGGTGTGGCCCGCGCCGTGACGCGCACCGTAGAACGCCGGCACCTTGCTGAGCAGATCGAACGTCGTCACCGACGCCGGCGTGAGGAAGTCGCGTTCGGCGCCGTTGATCAGGAGCACGGGACCGTGCACCTTCTGCAGCGCGTCGCCGTTCGACTCCGCCCGGTTGGGCTGGACACCGGAGTTGAACACGCCAATCGTCTTCACGCGCGGATCCGCACCGAGCGTGATGGACAGGAATCCTCCGCACGACTGCCCCATCACGGCGACGTGCTCGAGGTCGATCTTTCCTTTCATCGGCGAGCCGTCGCGCCCGTTCTCTTTCTCGGCCCAGGAGATCGCCTTGCGCAGGTCGTCGGCGTTCTGCTGCCGGCGCTCCGCGTTCGGCTCCGGCACGTTGCCGATCACGAGGATGCCGTGCGACGCAATCGTCTCGAAAAAGCCGGAGTAGCGGGCGCTGTTGATCGCGCAGCCGCCGTCTCCCCACGCCATGACCGGCAGCTTGTCCTTCCGCGGGAACGCGCTGAGATCCTCCGGGCGGAAGACGACGTGGCCGGCATCGGCGAACGCGGGCTCCTTCACGACCTTATACGGTCCGGGAATCGCCTTCGGCGCGCCTTCGAGCGGCAGCGTGGTGTTGACCAGGTTGAGATTCGGCCCCTGCGCGAATGCAGCAGCGGACAGCGCAAGAAACGTGGCGGCAATAAGAGTGGATTTCATGCGGCGTAGCTTACCGCAACCAGCCCGCGGCGAACTGCATCTCGTGCGCAGCGATGGCATTCCGCATGAACATCGCGACCGTGACGGGACCGACACCGCCGGGCACCGGCGTGACCCAGCTTGCGACTTCTTTTACGGCGTCGGTGTCGACGTCCCCGACGATCATCGGCTGGCCGTCCGGACCGGCCACCTGGTTGATGCCGATGTCGATGACGGCCGCGCCCGGCTTCACCATGTCGGCCTTCAGGAACTTCGGCTTCCCCACCGCGACGATCACCGCGTCGGCGCGCCGGGAGTGCGCGGCGACCGATCGTGTGAGATGGTGGCAGACCGTCACCGTCGCGCCCTCGGCCATCAGCATGAACGCCGTCGGCTTGCCGACGATCTCCGAGTGTCCGACCATCACGACTTCGAGCCCGTGCAACGTCAGGCCCGTCGTTTTTATCAGCTCGACCGACGCCGCCGCCGTGCACGGCGCGAGCGCGAGGTCGTTGTAGACGATGTCGCCGATGGAGGCGGGGTTCATGCCTTCCACGTCTTTGAACGGATGAATCGCGGAGGCGAGCGAACGGCCGTTGATGTGGGGCG